>NZ_JAVRIC010000009.1 GCF_031846245.1 Banduia mediterranea
GAGCGTGCAGCCGCTCAGACGGTAATTGCCCAGCCGCCGCGCGGCATCGCGCAAGGCGACGACCTCGGCGTGCGCCGTCGGGTCATGCTCTCCGACAGGCGCATTGGCGCCCTCGCCCACACGCTGTCCCTGCGCGTCGACGACCATCGCTCCGACCGGAACCTCGCCGGCCTCGCCGGCCGCCTCGCCGAGACGCAGGGCTGCACGCATCCAATGTTCGTCACTACGCGGATCGTTCATCCACAAATAATAGTGCACCGACAGGCAGACCCGGGCGGCAGTCTCCGGTCTGCCGCCCGATCTGCGGGACTCACGTCGAGCCGCTGGGCTCCATCAGGGCATCGGTGGCCGGCGGCTCATGACCGTCGTAGGGCTGGGCTGTCTTCTCCGTCGCGAACCGCTCGCAGATGTAGAGAATCAGCGCAACGCCGAGATAGCTCAGCGCCACTTCGGGCGTCTTGAACACACCGATGGCCTCGCTGTGCATGAAGCCGAAGAAGGTCAGCACAGCGCCGACCAAGGCGAACACGGAGGCTTTCATGAAATGACGGTCGATCATGCAGGCCGTGATCGAAGCCAGGATCACGCTGCACAGGATCGCGCCGCTGCCGAAGATCTCAAGACCGTGATAGAGCACGCCCGCCTGCCCCAGCTTGTCGATGCCGACGGCAGCGGCATTGGTGCCGGCGGCACCGAGCGCGCCATCGATGATGGTCTTGCCCCAGCCGGCCACCTGCGGAATCAGCGCAATGATCACTGCGGGCGCGTGGCTGCGCGGCGTCTCCTGGAAGGCCTGGGCGCCGATCAGCATGCCGATGTAGAGCAGAATCGGCGAAATCGCCACCACCGGAATCAGCGCCATCATCAAGGCCAGAATGCCGCACCAGGACAGCACCAGCACCATGGCACCGGTGGCCGCCGAGTAGCCAATGCGACCACCGATCGCCTTCCAGCCGGGGTGTCCGATGTAGACCGCGTTGATGAAGGGATTGCCAAGACAGCAGCCGATCAGGCTGACCACACCGTCGGCCGTGAGCACGCGCGTGGTCGGAAAATCGTCACCGCCCACCGAGGCGCTTTCGACATTATTCATCGCTTCGACCAGGTCGTAGATGCCGAAGGGAATTGCGGTGACCAGGATCACGCCGAGAAATTCGAAGCCCGAGAACACATGTCCGAACTGGGGCAGCGGAATCGAAAAGCCGAAGCTCGCCAAGGAATCGCCGAGGCCGGACACGCTGAGGCCGCCGATGTTGAGTCCCAGCGCGGTCGAGCCCCAGGCAATCGTCGAACCGACCGCGATGGCCACCAGCCCGGCCGGAATACCGCCGTAGCGCACGCCGCCGAACCAGCTGGCGATGAGGATGGCGAAGCAGACCACGCCGATCATCGGCGTCATGTACATCTCCAGTGCCGGCCGCATCGAAATGAAGGCAATGGAGACGCCGGCCAGCGCCCCCAGCAGCGCCGCACGCGGGGTGATCTTGCGAACGATGGGTGCCACGAAGCTGCCGGCCATCAGCACGAAGCTTTGCACGAACACCCAAGTCAGCCCCGCTTCCCAGCCCTTGACCGGATCGCCGGTACTGCTGCTGATCGGCAGCATGATCACGAACACCACCACGAACATGTGCGGCACGCTGATGCCCGAAGGTAACGCGCAGACATCGTTGCGTCCGGTTTTCTTGGCCAGCCGGTAGGCCAGCCAGGCGTAGTACACCGTGGACAGGAACATCATCAGCCCGGTGGCCGGCAGGATGGTGCCGAACACCAGCGAATCGGGCAGCTTGAGGACGTAACGCATCAGCGCCGTCAGCGTCAGCATGTTGACCAGAATATTGGTACCGAAACCGAAGAACGCGTTCCAGTCCCCCGGCGCCCAGACCTGCGGTTTGAAAGTGTTCATATGTCTGCTCCCTACTGCATGAAGGACCGCCCGCCCCTGCGCGCGGTTGGAGGTTCAACGGCGCGCGGACAGTGCCTCGATTACGCGCTGCGAATGGCTGACCCAGCCGAAGATGCCGCTTTGCGCCGAAATCATGTCCAAGCCCAGACGCTGGAAGTCCGGAAAGTACGAACCGACGCAGTCCTCCAGCACCAGGCAGTCGTAACCGCGGTCATTGGCCTCGCGCACGGTGGTGTTGACGCAGACCTCGGTGGTGACCCCGGTCACGATCAGCTGATGGATGTCGCGATGCTGGAGGATGGCGTGCAGGTCGGTGGACCAGAACGCGCCTTTCCCGGGCTTGTCGATCACCGGCTCACCCGCCACCGGATACAGTTCCGGGATGATGTCGTGGCCGGCCTCGCCTCGGATCAGGATTCGGCCCATCGGCCCCGCATCGCCGATGCGGGTGTCACCGTGACCCCGGCGCCATTTGGCCGGCGGCAGGTCGGAAAGGTCGGATCGATGGCCTTCGCGCGTGTGCATCACCAGCCGGCCCGCCGCGCGCCAGGCGGCCAGCAGGTTCCGGTTGGGCTCGATGGTTCGGCGCAGTTGCGACACATCATTGCCGAGCATTTCGCCAAAGCCGCCGGGCTCCAGAAAATCGCGCTGCATGTCGATGATCAGCAGACCGCAATGCTCCGGGTCCAGTTCGAACGGATAAGGTGTCGCGTCGATTGTCAGCATGCCGCCCCCTTGCAGATTGCCTGCCATTGCGCCGTGCTCACCAGGCACACCGATCAGAACCCGAAACCGAAGCCGGTGAACACATTGACCACATCGTCGTGGCCGCCCTCGTGGCCCGTCGTCAAGGAGTTCGCGTCGACCAGGCTGTCGTTGATCAGGTAGTAGTACTGCACGCCGCCATAGAGGTACCAACTGCCGAACTGCGGCGGCACGAAGCCGGCCGGCGTCTTCAGCGTGATTCCGGTACTGACCACACCGAAGTTGCTGCCGTCAGTCGAGAAGAATTCCTCGCTGGTTCCGCCGCTCCAGTAGTCCTCGGGGCCGACCGTGATCCAGGTCGGCAGCGTGATCGTCAGCGCACCGCCGGCTGGTTTGAATGTCGGCGTCACACCCAATTCCACATCAAAGGTATTGCCACGCTTGCCGAGTACCACCGTGGAATCGCCATCGACCGCCCAGAACAGCTTGGCGTAGGGCTGAAACGAAAACGGACCACCGGCGCTATCGTCGTAGTTGGCCGTGAACTCGATGTTCTGTTCGGTCTTGAACGCCCCGGGCGGACTCAGGAAGACGACGTAGCTCGCGCCGAGCTTGAGCTTGTCGCTGGGTGAATAGTTGAAGCCAACGAAGTAGTCGAATTCGTTCCAGGCGCCGACCGTGTCCGAGGACACCGCCGGATCGTGATTGATGTCGGTCCAGATGCCGACGACCACCGAAGTCTTGGCGCTGCTCAGAAACACCAAGCCGCCCAGAATCTGGCTGGTCACACCCTCGTCGGTCACCAGCAGCCCGCGTGGCGTGATGTAGTTCGGCTTGACCGAATAGTCACCGAAGCCATGGATCGCCGAGCCCGGCGCCGCGTCCGCCCAGGCCTGTGACACCACCAGCGACAGCGCCACGGTCAAACATGCAGTCCCCAGCCAATTCTTCATCGTGATTTCCCTGATTGCTTGCATCGAATGCGCCACCGGCTATCGAGCTACCGGCACCGGATCTGAACTTATCCAAACTTGCATACAAGATGGGATACGCAATGCCTGTGCCAGTCTTTCGGCCACGAATCACGCCCGGGAGCCGCCGCGCAATATTGCGTTAGCGGGCACGGATCAGGGATTATTTTATTTTGAATTCAGCTTGTTAGGCATCCCACGATGCGCGCCGAGGGCGCCGGTTCTATGCCGCGCGCTAACTCCGCTTTGCCGCGCATGCACCAGCCTGGCTCGGCATCGGGGGCGCAGGCCGATCCAAGGGTGTGCAGAATCCGGCAGGAAGGTCCGATGCCCTGTCTTGAACGTGATGGAGAAAGCGCGCCGAATCGGCCGCGTCGGGCGAGACGCTGTCAGCCCACCCCGGCGCCGGCGATCGCCTCGCGTGCCTGATGCAGCATGTGCAGGGTGATCTTGCGAACCTCGTTCTTGCTCTGCGTGACATGCGAGCGCAGCAGGATTGTCGCTTCCGTCGACTGGCGCTTGAGGATCAGACGCAGAATCTTGGCGTGCTCGTCGTAGGTGGCCTCGATGCGATTGGACTTGAGAAAGTCCAGCCGGCGGATGATGCGAATTTTCTCGGTGAGATCTTCATGTACGCGCGCGATTTCGCGATTCCCGGCGGCACGGACCAGGGTGGAGTGGAAGGCCTCATCGAGCGCGGCGATCAGGCGCGCTTCGGTGACACGCTGGTCCTTGGCAACCAGCCACTGACGCTTGAGCACGTCCAGATCCGGCGGCGGGTCCATCTGGCACAGACGTTCGACCGAAGCGATCTCGATCATGATGCGCAGGTCGTAAAGCTCATCGAAACGCGGAAAGTCGAACGGCGAAACGCTCCAGCCGCTACGAAAGCCGACCTCCAGATACCCCTCGCGCTGCAGTCGATACAAGGCATCGCGGACCGGCGTGCGCGACACGCCGTGCTGTTCCGCGAGTTCGTTTTCGGTAAAGCGATCGCCCGGCAGCAGCTCGAAATCGAAAATCGCCTGCTTGACCTTCGAATACACCTGCTCGGCGAGCGGGTTGGTCTGCTTCGGCTTCGGCATGACGGGGCGTGGGCGTAAGGGTCGTGTTCAAGTTGGCAGGCGCAGCGCGCGCGGAACCCGCAGGTTCATCGCTGGCGGCGGCGAGGTTCGAGCTTAGGGCCTCTCGCCCGGCGGCGCCACGTGCGCGGCGTCGATCAAGCTCACATGCGCCGCGACGATGCGCCAACCCTGCGCAAAGCGAATCCAGGTCTGGGTCTGGCGACCGATCACAGCCGGCGTCGGCGTACTGAACTCGGTACTCGCGGCCCCCGCGTCGCAACCAAAGGTGGTGATCACCGTGCGCAGCAAACGGCGGCGCCGGTCCACCGGCGTGGCGCCGAGCCGGTAGGCGCTCAGCGCAGCATGGCCGTGGCTGTGCTCGGTGATGCCGTAGCGCAGCACCTGCTCATCGCACCAGAAGAAGTCATTGAGCGCCACGACGTCGTTGGCCAGCAGGGCCGCCTCGTAGCGTTCGAACACCTGTTCAAGTTCCGCCAGGGTGGCAGGATCGTTCACCGTCAAAACAGCGTCCTTGGCCGGCATGCGGCGTATCGGGCTTTCGCGAAGGCCCGATTATTGCCGCCCTGGCCGGCAAAGGCACGTCGGCCGTGCGCGATATCAAATGCGCCGGAACTGGACGGCCGCCGCCACATCAGGCCGACAGGCTTTCGAGCACCGCAGCCGAATCCGCCACCGCACCGAACACCCCACCCTGCATCTTGACCATGTTCAAGGCGGCCAGGTGATTGCCATGGTCGGTGGCGCCGCAGCAATCCTCGACCAGCAGGCATTCGAAGCCGCGGTCGTTGCCTTCGCGCATGGTGGTGTGCACGCAGACGTCGGTGGTTATTCCGGTCAAAAGCAGATTGGCGATACCGCGCGTGCGCAGGATCAGTTCCAGATCGGTGGCACAGAACGAGCCTTTGCCCGGCTTGTCGATCACGATTTCTCCGGGCGCGGGCGCCAGCTCCGGAATAATGTCCCAGCCCGGCTCGCCGCGCACCAGGATCTTGCCGCAAGGGCCGGGATCGCCGATGCCGGCGCCGATCTGGCGCGAACGCCAGCGCTTATTGGCCGGCAGGTCCGACAGGTCCGGGCGATGACCTTCGCGCGTGTGAATCACCCAAAAGCCCAGCTCCCGCGCGCGCGCCAGCAGCCCCTGAATCGGTCCGATCGGCGCGCGCGTAAGGCTCAGGTCATAGCCCATCTTGTCGACGTAGCCACCCGGCCCGCAGAAATCGGTCTGCATATCGATGATCACCAGCGCCGTGTCCGCGGGCGTGAATTCACCGTTGTACGGCCAGGCATAGGGCTGCGCGGCGACAGTTCCGAACTTCATGACAATGCTCCTGAGGGGGCCATCCCCGAATGCGCCATCGACGACGCATCGCCGATGCCAGTTGTAATGGGTCGGCTCATGGCGCGGCCCCGGCGTCCGCCCGGTAGGCACGCCAGCCGCCGAAAGCCGAAATGTCCTCGGCGCCGTTCACCGCCAACGGCTCGCAGACGAAGCCCTTGAGCCAGCCGCCGTCCTCCAGCTCCAGCGTGCCGATCGCCAGCGGCGAGCCCACCCAGGCGATGAAACGCCCCAGTTGCGCCGCAGGCAGGCGCCAGACTTCCACCTCGATCGCGGCGCCGCCATCTTCGCAGCGCACCAGACCCGGCTTGGGCTGCGCGGTATTGGCCAGCGCATATAGTCGGTAGTGCGGCGCCGTGCGGCAGCTTCGAACCCGGCGCGCCCCGCATTCGAGCAATTGCCAGTTCAGTGGCTGCCCCAACAGATGCGCCCCGACCACGACCAGATCGAGGCTCGCCTGCGGCATCGGCAGTGGCTCGAACGCAAGGCTGCCCACCGCCGAGCGCGGCGCGCCGCCGGCCAGCGCCTCGGCCAGTACCTGCGCCATGGCCGCAAGACGGTGATCGCTGCCCGCCGGCGCCAGCAGCGTAACGCCGAACGGCAGACCGTCGCCGCGCCGCGCGGCGGGGATCGCGATCGCCGCCAGGTCGAGGAGGTTGGCAAAATTGGTGTAATGGCCAAGGCGCGCATTGATCGCGATCGGCTCGTTCAGCACCTCGACAATCCGTGGATGCGTCGGCGCGGTGGGCACCAGCAGCGCGTCGACCGTTGCGAACAGTCGCGCCGCCGCCGCGCGATGTTCGGCCAGCCGGTATTCACCAAGGAAGGCGTCGACCGCACTGTGGCCGTCGGCCGCCGCGATGATGCTGCGAACCGAAGGTTCGATGTCCGCCGCATGCACATCGAAGAAATCGCCCAAGGCGGCGCGGCGCTCAGCCACCCAGGGGCCCTGATACAAGAGCTGCGCGGCGGCGAACACCGCCTCCGTTTCCACGGTCTGCAGCTGCACGAATGGCAGCTGCGCCAGGCTCTCGCATGCAGCCTCGAAGGCCGCCTGTGACTGTACATCGCCGTAGAACTCGCAATACTGCGGCACGGCAATGCGAAACGCGCGGCTGCAAGGCGGCACGGCAAACGGTATCCGAGAATAGGAATCCTGAGCATCCTCGCCAGCCAGCACGCCCAGAACATGCCAGGCGTCCACCACGTCGCCGGCAAACACCGAAATGCAGTCCAGCGTGCGGCAAGCCGGCGACAGGCCATGGGTGCTGACCAGGCCGCGGCTCGGCTTGAGCCCGACGATGCCGTTGAAGCCCGCCGGCACCCGGCCGGAACCCGCGGTGTCCGTGCCCAAGGCGAAGGCCACCAGACCCTGCGCCACCGCCACCGCCGAACCAGAACTGGAGCCGCCGGCTATGCGCTCCGGAAACTCCGGGTGGTGCACCACGCCGTAGGGCGAGCGCGTGCCGACCAAGCCGGTCGCGAACTGGTCGAGGTTGGTCTTGCCGACCAGCATCGCCCCCGCCGCCTCCAGCCGCGCCACCGCCGTCGCGTCGCACTGGGGGGTGTAGGCGAACGCCGCACAGGCCGCCGTGGTCGGCAGGCTCGCGACATCGATATTGTCCTTGACCGCATAGGGCACACCGAGCAGCGGGAACCGCTCCAGCGCTTCGGCACCATACCGCGCCAGCCAGGCGTCGCACTCGGCGGCGCGCGCCAGCAGCGCCGATTCCGCCACGCGCGTGATCCACAGCGGGTTGTCGTCCGCCGCGGCCAAGCGCCGCAGTACCTCCCGCGCGCAGTCGACGATCGTGACGTGGCCGTCAAGGTAGTCCCGATGCAAGCGCGCGACCGACAATCGCGGCGTCGAAAACGGGGAGGAACTGGCCTGGGACGGATTCACACTTCTTGTATACAAGATTGAATCCGTAATTGACAAGTCCGGCCGGCGAAACGGTGCCTGGCCCAGAAGTCCGAAAACTGTCGCCCCGCCGTCTGTTCCTAGTCCTTTACTCCGACTCGCGGGTACGGCACGCGACGCCAAGGTCACCTAACTTGAGCGTGCATTTGCTGAAAGCGGCTCCTGCTCGGTTTTTCCCTTCGTTTTAGATGACCTTGTGTGGAGAAACGATGCTCAATTTGGCTTCGGCGCAGCGCATACGAACGCTCGCCGTCAACGCATATGAATGCCCGCGACCAAAAGAAAAAGCCCCGCACAATGGCGAGGCTCTTAGAAGGAATTCCCGGAAAATACCCGGACTTTTCCCGGAACACTTACGATGCCTTGTAAGTTATTGATTTGGTAGGCGCGATTGGACTCGAACCAACGACCCCCACCATGTCAAGGTGGTGCTCTAACCAGCTGAGCTACGCGCCTGCTGTTTCGCAGGGGCGGCACTTTAAATGAGCGGCGGTGCGCTTGCAATCCTTTTGTTGCCGGTGTCCATGTCGGTTTCCGTGGGCATCGGTATCGATTTTGCCTGTCGGAACCGTGCAGTGAGTCTGTGGCACTGCGGATCCGGACGGCGTCTTCACACCCATTTGTTCCGCTGGCAAGCGAGCGAAGCTGCTGAGAGGGGCAACGCTGCATGAGACTTCGATCGGCAACTTGAGGCGACACGCACCCCCCGGGAACGGTAAAGTCCGGAGACGGCACCGCCGTAAGGAGAGAAAGCCTGGTGAGCCGGGCTGACCGCAGCTTCGGACGCGATCACGTTCGCGGGATATCCATTGCGACCTAGGAACAAAGAACGCATGAACCACGCGCTGTGGCTGGCTTTGGTGCTGGCCCTGTTCTGGCTCGGATTGTCCGGCCACTACACGCCGCTGCTGCTGGCATTCGGAGTGGCTTCGATCGCATTGGTGGGCTGGCTGGCCCACCGGATGGATATCGTCGACTCGGAAGCGCAGCCGCTCCGACCGAGTCTGGCGGCGCCGCGTTACTGGCTGTGGCTCGCCGGCCAGATTCTGATTTCGGCCGTATCTGTCGCGAAGTGCGTCTGGACACTGCGCCTGCCGATTGATCCGGCCGTCGCCGAAATGAAGGCGGAAGGCCTGTCTCCCTTGCAGCAGGCCACCTACGCCAATTCGATCACGCTGACGCCGGGCACGCTGGCTCTGGCAATCCGCCGTGGTTCCATCGCCGTGCACGCGCTCAATCGGCGTGATCTGGAGGAGCTGCGCAAGGGTGCGATCGTGGCGCAGGTGCGCAAGCTGGAGGTCAACTGATGTTCGTCGCTGCGCTGCTGGCGGTGCTGGCGTCGATGGTTCTGGCGCTGACGCGAGCGCTGGTCGGGCCGACACTCTATGATCGGATTCTGGCAATCAATATCTTCGGCACGAAGACGGTGCTCCTCATCGCGGTGGCCGGCTTCGCCGCGGGGCGTCCCGATTTCCTCGATATCGCCCTGGTCTACGCGCTGATCAATTTTGTGGGAACGATTGCGGTGATGCGCTTGTCGCACTACGGCGACCTCGGGGCCGCGGACGAGGAGGGGGTGTTGTGAGTCTTGAGGCGGCGCTGGACATTGCCAGTGGATGTTCCTTGCTTGTTGGAAGCCTTTTCGTGGTGTCGGGCGGTGTCGGTTTGCTGCGTATGCCGGATTTCTTTTCACGCACCCACGCCGCCAGTCTCACCGATACCGCGGGTGCGGGTCTGATCCTGTTGGGACTGCTGTTTCAGGTGGATGATTTCGCACAGGGCTTGCGACTTGCCTTGATTGCCCTGTTTCTGCTGTTTACCGGGCCGACAGCCACGCATGCGCTGGCCAGTGCGGCGCTGGGTGACGGTCTCAGTCCGTGGACGCGCAAATCCGGGAGTCGGCGATGAGCGGATTCTTCTACGTCGACCTGATTCTGTTCGCGATTCTGACGGTCACCGCCATCACGATCGCCCAGCTACGACACCTGTATGCGGCGGCCATGCTGTCCGGTCTGTTCAGTCTGGTGTGCGCGTCGATCTTCGTGCTGCTCGACGCGGTTGACGTCGCGTTCACCGAAGCGGCTGTCGGGGCCGGTATCACGACGGTCCTGTTTCTCAGTGCCCTGGCGCTGACCAATGCGGGTGAACGCTTCACACCGCGCCGGCTCGGCCTGCCGGCGTTGATCGTGGTCACGATCACCGGCGCAACGCTTATCTACGCCTCGCAGGATCTGCCCGTTGTCGGCTCCCTGGATTCGCCGGTGCAGACGCACCCCCTGAAGTCGGTTTATCTGGAGGAATCGGTGCAGGAGACCGGGATTCCGAATGTGGTCACTACGGTGCTTGCGAGCTATCGCGGTTACGACACCATGGGCGAGGTTGCGGTGATTTTCACTGCCGGGATCGGTGTGCTGTTGCTGCTGGCGAGAACCCGCAAGCCTGGTTCGGAGGCCGGCAGCTCATGATGGAGAACGATCATCTGGTATTGCGGGTCGTCAGCAAGATCATGATGCCGTTCATTCTGCTGTTCGCGCTGTATGTGCAGTTTCACGGTGACTATGGCCCCGGGGGGGGCTTCCAGGCCGGTGCGATCTTCGCCACTGGCATGATTCTCTACGGGCTGGTGTTCGGGCTCGACCGGGCACGCAAGGTACTGCCGTGGAACGCCTTGATGTTCCTGATCCCGCTGGGGCTGCTGATCTATATCGGCGTCGGCGTGGTCAGCCTGCTGCTGGGCGGACGGTTTCTGGATTACGACACGCTCAATCCGCATCACCCGCATGCCGGCCAGCATCTCGGCATTCTGCTGGTGGAGGCGGGTGTGGGCATCACCGTTGCGGCGGTTCTCACCGCCGTCTTCTATGCATTTGCCGGACGAGGTGTGAAGCAATGAGTCTGGCGGGACACTACAATTTCTGGGTCGTCATCGTGTTGATGATGATCGGTCTGTACACCGTGATCAGCCACGGCAATTTCATCAAGAAGCTGATCGGACTGAACCTGTTCCAGGTTTCGGTGTTCATGCTCTACATCAGTCTCGGCGCCGTCGTCGGCGGCACAGCGCCGATCATTGACGACCGGTTCGAGTTGTATTCGCATCCGCTGCCGCATGTGCTGATCCTCACCGCGATCGTGGTGGGCGTTGCGACGACTGCGCTGGGGCTGGCTCTGGCCGTGCGGATTCACGAGGCCTACGGGACGCTTGAAGAGACCGAGGCGCAGCAACGGGAACGCGAGGATATCAAAGCGGCATGATCGTTCACCTTCCCGTACTGCAGGTTGTCCTGCCGTTGCTGTGTGCGCCTTTGTGCGTGCTGTTTCGTACGCCGCGCGTGGCCGCGCTGATCTATTTCATTGCTGCAGCGTCGGCGTTTGCCTGCGCCGTCGGCCTGAATCTTCAGACGCTGGACGGTATCGTGCTGCACTACCGGCTTGGCGGTTGGTCGCCTCCGGCCGGGATCGAATACGTGATCGACGGCGCCAATGCGCCCTTGCTGCTGCTGGTCTCGCTGATCGCGCTGCTGGTCTCGGTCTATGCGCCGCGCAGCATCGCGTCCGAACTCGAGCCGGCACGAGTCGGTCTGTTCTTCGCTTGTATGTGCCTGTGTTTGACCGGGCTGTTGGGCATCGCGGCAACTGGTGACGCGTTCAATGTCTTCGTGTTCCTGGAAATCTCGTCGCTGGCTTCGTATGCGCTGATCGCGCTGGGCAAGCGGCGGCGGGCGCTGCTCGCGGCCTTCCAGTATCTGGTGCTGGGCACGATCGGCGGCACCTTCCTGCTGATCGGCATTGGCCTGGCCTACGCCGTCACCGGAACGCTCAACATGGCGGACCTGGCGCAGCGCGTCCCCGAACTGGGGGAGAACCGCGCACTGATCGGAGCCATCGCCTTCGTCACCATTGGCATGGCGATCAAGGCGGCCGTCTTTCCGCTGCACGCCTGGCAGCCCGGCGCCTATTCGGAGTCTCCCTCAGCCGTTGGCCTGTTCCTGTCCGCCACCGGCAGCAAGATCGCGCTGTATACGCTGTGTCGCTTTCTGTTCACGATCTTCGGCGCTAGTGTCGCGTTCCAGATCCTGCCGCTGAGCCAGATCGGCCTGCTGGTCGGCTGTGCCGGAATGATCGCCGGCTCGCTGATGGCCTGTCTGCAGACTGATTTCAAACGCGTGCTGGCCTGGTCCAGCATCGGCCAGGTCGGCTACATCGTTGCCGGCATCAGCCTGGCTACCAGCGAGGGACTTACCGCCGCCTATCTGCACATTCTCAACCATGCCCTGATCAAGGCCGCGCTGTTCGCGGCCGCTGGCGTGGTGATGTTGCGGCTGGGCGGTACCGATCTGCAGAGCATCGCCGGCCTGGGACGCCTGATGCCCTGGACCTTCGCCATGATCGTGGTGGCCGGACTGGGGCTCATCGGCGTCCCTCTGAGCGCCGGATTCGTCAGCAAATGGGCGCTGGCGACGGCCCTGATCGACAGCGGGCAATGGCTGGTGCTGGTCGCGGTTCTGTTCAGCAGCCTGCTTGCGCTGGTCTACGTGGGACGGATTGTCGAGGCGGCGTGGTTTCGTGAACCGCAAGCCGGGCGCACACCGGCCGCCGTGCCGAGAGCAATGACTGCCGTGACCGCCTTGCTGGCAATCTCCACGATCTACTTCGGAATCGATACGCGTCTGCCGCTGGCCCTGGCGCAGACCGCGTCCGCAGCCCTGCTGGGAGTGGCCCCGTGATCGCGTTGCCGGCTGCGCTGACAGGAGCGGGCCAGGCGCTGGCCCTGCCGTTGACGGTGCTGCTCCCGCTGCTTGCGGGCGCGCTGGTGTTGCTGCTGCAGCGCAGCCCCGATTTACGCGATGGCAGTTCGATGCTGATGGGCCTGGTACTGGCCCTGGTGGTCGGCGCGTTGTGGAGCGCGCCCGATGCGGAGCTGAGTTTCACGATATGGAACTGGTTGCCGGGCCTCACCTTCGAGTTCCGGATGGAGCCGCTGGGGCTGTTGTTCGCGACTGTCTCCGCCGTGCTCTGGCCGCTGACCACGCTGTATGCCGTCGGCTATATGCGCGGCAACGCGGAGAAGCACCAGACCCGGTTCTTCCTGTGTTTCGCGCTGGCGATCGCCGCGGCGCAGTGGATTGCCTTTTCCGGCAATCTCGTGACGCTGTTCGTGGGCTACGAGTTCATGACCCTGGCCACCTGGCCGCTGGTCGCCCACAAGGGCAATGAGGACGCGAAGCGCGGAGCGCGTGTCTATCTCGCGGTTCTGCTGACGACCTCGATCGGCCTGCTGTTGCCGGCCATCGTCTGGACCTATCTGCTGGCGGGGACCACGGATTTCACCGATGGCGGGATTCTGGCCGGTCACGGCAGCCCGGCGCTGTTCGCGGTGCTCTATGCCATGTTCCTGTTCGGTATCGGCAAGGCGGCGCTGATGCCGTTTCATCGCTGGCTGCCCGCAGCGATGGTGGCGCCGACGCCGGTGTCTGCACTGTTGCACGCGGTGGCCGTGGTCAAGGCGGGTGTGTTCTCGGTGCTCAAGGTCACGATCTACATCTTCGGGCTGGACAACCTCAGCGCCACCGGTGCCTCGCAGCCGATGATGTGGGTCGCGGCCTTTACGCTGCTGGCCGCGGGCGTGATCGCGGTGCGTCAGGACAACCTCAAGAAGCGGCTTGCCTACTCGACCGTGAGCCAGCTCAGCTACATCGTGCTGGGCGCGGCACTCGCCCAGCACTACGCCGTGCTGGAAGGTGCCCTGCATATCGCGACGCATGCGGTCGGCAAGATCACGCTGTTCTTCTGCGCCGGCGCGATCTATACCGCGCACCACCTCACACGTGTCAGCGAACTGGATGGCCTCGGCCAGAAGATGCCGTACACCTTTGCGGCGTTCACCGTGGCCTCGATTTCGATCATCGGCCTGCCGCCGCTGGCCGGCAGTTGGGACAAGCTGTTGTTGATCGAAGGCTCGCTCGAGGCCGGCGTACCGGTGATGCTCGGTGTGTTGCTGACGGGTGCGCTGCTCGCCATCGCCTACCTCATGCCGGTGCCGATGCGAGCGTTCTTTGTCCGTTCCGACACCCATGGCGCCGACCCGGATAACCCGTCCGGCAATCCACGCCCGCGCACCGAACCGGTTCAGGAGGCGCCGCTGGCCTGCGTGCTCCCGCTGTGCATCACGGCCCTGGCCTGCATCGCGATGTTCTTTTTTGAACACGCCCTGATCGAACCTCTGGTGCGCCGCCTGGGAAGCCCGTGAGCAAACCATCCATGAACAAATCCAAGCATTGGCTGGACCGACCGCAGAGCGCGACGCTGCTGGTCCGGATTCTCTACCTGGCCTGCGCAGCGCTGCTGCTCGTGGACCTGTTCTATGAACGCCACGGCCATTTCGAGTTCGAGCACTGGTTCGGCTTCTTCTGCGGTTTCGGCTTTCTGGCCTATGTGTTCATCGTCAACGCTGCCAAGGTTCTGCGGCGTCTGATCGGGCGTCCCGAGACCTATTACCAGTCCGCGCCGCCGGAGCGCGACCATGACTGAGTGGTGGGCCAATCCGGCACTGCTGCTGATTTTCGGTGGCCTGCTGCTGCCGCTGCTGGGGCCGCTGCCGCGTCGCATCATGAGTCTGGCGCTGCCGGCGGCAAGCCTGGTGCTGCTGTGCTGTCTGCCGGATGGCGAGAGCGGGCGGGCGGTGTTGTTCGGTCTGGATCTGGTCACGCTCCGCGTCGACAAACTGGCCTTCATCTTTGCGCTGATCTTCCATATCGCGGCGCTGATCTCGGCGGTCTACGCCTGGCATCTGCGTGATGTCCTGCAGCATGCCAGCACGCTGGTCTATGCCGGTGCGGCGGTGGGCGCGGTCCTCGCCGGAGACCTCATCACCATGCTGTTGCATTGGGAACTGACGGCGATTTCCTCGGTGTTCCTGATCTGGGCGCGGCGTACCGAACGGGCCTATCACGTGGGCATGCGCTATCTGCTGGTGCAGGCTGGCGCCGGCGTGCTGCTGCTGTCCGGTATCGTGATGCGCTACACGGCGACGGGCGATCTCGCCTTCGAGCGGATGACGCTCGATGAACCTGGCTCGCTGATGATGCTGGTCGCGATCGGCGTCAAATGCGCGTTTCCGCTGCTGCACAACTGGCTGCAGGACGCCTATCCGGAAGCCACCGTCACCGGTACCGTGGTGCTGTCGATCTTCACCACCAAGCTCGCGGTCTACGCGCTGGCCCGTGGCTTCGCGGGTACCGAAATCCTGATCTGGATCGGCGCGGCGATGACGCTGTTCCCGATCTTCTTCGCGGTCATCGAAAACGACCTGCGGCGCGTGCTGTCGTACAGCCTCAACAACCAGCTCGGTTTCATGGTCTGCGGCATCGGCATCGGCACCGACCTGGCGATCAACGGTGCCGCGGCGCATGCCTTCGCGCACATCATCTACAAGTCGCTGCTGTTCATGGCGATGGGCGCGGTGTTGTACCGCGTGGGTACGGTCAAGGCCTCGGAGCTGGGTGGACTCTACAAATCCATGCCGTGGACGGCGGGCCTGTGCATCGTCGGCTCGGTTTCGATCTCGGCGTTTCCGCTGACCTCCGGTTTTGTCACCAAGTCGATGATCCTGTCGGCCGCCGGGGAGGAGCATCTGTGGCTGCCGTGGTTGATTCTGCTGTTTGCTTCGGCGGGCGTGCTCGATCATTCCGGCATCAAGATCCCGTTCTTCTCGTTCTTTGCGCACGACTCCGGCAAGCGTTGCCAGGAGGCGCCGAGCAACATGTTGCTGGCGATGGGGGCGGCGGCTTTCCTGTGTATCGGAATCGGCGTGTATCCGCAGCCGCTCTACGATCTGTTGCCATACGCCGTGGCCTATTCGCCATATACCGCCGGTCATGTGATCACTCAGTTGCAGTTGCTGCTGTTCGCCGCGGCGGGCTTCGCCTTCCTGTATCGGCGCGGCTGGTATCCGCCGGAGATTCGATCGCTGAATCTCGATAGCGACTGGATCTACCGCCGTGCGGCGCCGGCCCTGGTCGGCGTGGCCTTGCGTGGGCTCGATCGCCTGGGCGCGGCGTGGCAGGGTCTGCTGGGAGATCTCGCTCGTCGCAGCCTGGCGATGGTCGGGCAGGTGCAGCGTCACGGCGCCGGCCTGATCGGGCATCAAAGCACCGGCTCGATCACCGCCTGGGTGACGGGCGCCCTGGCCGTGCTGCTGATGCTGTCCTTCCTGTTGGGACGCTCGTAGCGCGTTGTCCGGGGGCGACTCGCGGCGCCCGCTCAGGGCGCCGCAATCACCGCGAACGCGGCCGCATTGATCCAGAAGTGCACCAGTATGCTGGCGACATAGCCGAGCACGATCGCCCAGGACCAGCGCAGGTGTGCGAAAAACGTGTACTGCCCATGCGCCTGGCCCATGACGGCGACGCCCGCCGCCGAACCGATCGACAGCAATGATCCGCCGACGCCGGCCGTCAGCGTCACCAGCAGCCATTGCCCGTGCGACATCAGCGGGTCCATGGTCAGCACCGCGTACATTACCGGGATGTTGTCGATGATCGCCGAGGCGAAGCCGACGATGACATTGGCCTGGGTGGCGCCCAGCCCGGTGTACATGGCCTCCGAACCCACGGTGAGATAGCCCAGCGTGCCGAGCCCGCCGACGCACAGGATGATGCCGTAGAAAAACAGCAGCGTGTCCCATTCGGCTCGCGCCACCTGCTCGAACACGTTGAAGGGGTGCGCCGAGGTTCTTTGCGGCGCAGTGTCGGGGCGCATCCCGCCTTCTTCAAGGAAGCTGATCTCGCGCATGTCGCGGCGGTTGAGGAAGGAGCCGAACAGCTTGAGCAGGCCGAGTCCGGCCATCATTCCGACCACCGCCGGCAGATGGAACAGGCTGTGCGCCGTAATCGTCATGACGATGGTGAACACGAACAGGCCGATGACGACGTAACCGCCGGGCTTGACGCGCGGCGCGTCCTCGAAGGCTTCGGGTACCTCACGCGGCACGGCCAGCGACATCAGCGCCGCCGGCACCAGCCAGTTGACGATCGACGGCAGGAACAGCGCCAGGAATTCCAGGGCGCCGACCTTGCCCTTCTGCCAGACCATCAGCGTGGTGATGTCGCCGAACGGACTCCAGGCACCGCCGGCATTGGCCGCGACGACGATGTTGATGCAGGCGACGACGACGAACTTTGGCCGCCCCTGGCCCACGGCCATGGCCACCGAGGACATCACCAGCGCCGTGGTCATGTTGTCCGCCACCGGCGAGATGAAGAACGACAGCAGCCCGGTGAGCCAGTAGATCGTCCGCAGCGAGAAGCCGCGCGATACCAGCCAGCCGTGCAGGGCGTCGAAGACGTTGCGTTCTTCCAGGGTGTTGATGTAGGTCATCGCCACCAGCAGGAACAGGAACAACTCGCCGTATTCGAGCAGGCTGTGCTCGACGGTTTCCTCGACGTAGGCGGAGTCGCCGAGCTGTGTATAGAGGTAGCCGATCAATATCCAGATCGCACCGGCGGCCAGCAGCACCGGAATCGACTTGCGCAGCTTGAGCCATTCCTCGGCCACGACCAGCGCGTAGGCGACCACGAACAGGGCGACGCAGACCCAACCGACCCAGTGATCGGTGTGGTCATGCGCGCCCGCGGGCTCTGCGGCCAGGGCCAGTGTCGGAAGGAAGGTGAACAGAGCCGCCAGGCTCAGGCCAAGCGTGCGCGACAATGCGGTCATTCGGGGTTCCGTCTCGTTTTTCGGCGGCGTAGTTTAGGACTTCTGAACGATCGGTGGCGCGTCTTCTGCGCGCGAGGCCGATCAGGCGGCGTTGACCAGTACCTGTTCGCGCGCTTTCTTGATCTGGTCGCGCAGCGACGCGGCCTTTTCGAACTCCAGGTTCTGCGCGGCCTTGAACATGTCTTTTTCGAGCTGCTTGATGACCTTGGCGAGCTTGTCCGGTGAAATATCGCCGTACTCGCCGCGCTTCTCGGCGGCCTTGAGCCCGGCGGCCACGGAGATTTCCTCGTAGCCGGCCTTGAGGATGTCACCGATGCGCTTCTCGATTCCCTTGGGCGTGATGCCGTGTGCGGCGTTGTGGGCGCGCTGTTTGTCGCGGCGACGGTCGGTTTCGTCGATGGCGCTGCGCATCGACCTGGTGATTTCGTCGGCGTAGAGGATCGCCTTGCCGCGCAGGTGACGCGCGGCGCGGCCGATGGTCTGGATCAGCGAACGCTCGGAACGCAGGAAACCTTCCTTGTCGGCGTCCATGATCGCAACAAGCGAGACTTCCGGCAGGTCCAGACCCTCGCGCAGCAGGTTGATGCCGACCAGCACGTCGAACAGACCCAGGCGCAGGTCGCGGATGATCTCGGCGCGCTCCACGGTGTCCACGTCGGAGTGCATGTAACGCACCTTGACGCTGTGTTCGTGCAGGTAGTCGGTCAGATCCTCGGCCATGCGCTTGGTCAGCACGGTGATCAGCACGCGCTCGCCGGCTTCGGCGCGCAGGCGGATCTCGCCGAGCACGTCGTCCACCTGCGTGCCGGCCGGCCGGATTTCCACGTCGGGGTCGATCAGGCCGGTGGGGCGCACCACCTGTTCGACCACCTGCTGCGCGTGCTGCGCCTCGTAGGACCCGGGCGTGGCGGAGACGAAGATGGTCTGCGGCACGATGCGTTCGAATTCGTCGAAGCGCAGCGGCCGGTTGTCCATCGCGCTGGGCAGGCGGAATCCGTATTCGACCAGGGTTTCCTTGCGTGAGCGGTCGCCCTTGTACATGGCGCCGATCTGCGGAACGGTGACGTGCGATTCGTCCAGCACCATCAGCGCGTCCGGCGGCAGGTAGTCGAGCAGACACGGCGGCGGCTCGCCGGGGCCACGGCCCGACAGGTAGCGCGAGTAGTTCTCGATGCCAGAGCAGTAGCCGATCTCCTGAATCATCTCCAGGTCGAAGGTGGTGCGCTGCTCCAGGCGCTGCGCTTCCAGCAGCTTGCCGTTCTCGCGCTGGACCTTGAGTCGCTCGCGCAACTCCTCGCGGATCGCGTCGAAGGTCGCCAACAGGCGTTCACGTGGCGTCACGTAGTGCGACTTGGCGTAGATCGTCAGGCGCGGCACGCGGCGCAGCGATTCGCCGGTGAGCGGATCGAAGAACGACAGAGACTCGACCTCCTCGTCGAACAGCTCGATGCGCACGGCCTCGTCGTCGGATTCGGCCGGATGCACGTCGATGATCTCGCCGCGCACGCGATAGGTGCCGCGCCTGAGTTCCAGGTCATTGCGTGTGTACTGCATCTCGGTGAGGCGGCGGATGATCTCGCGCTGGCCGATGATGTCGCCCTTGTCGAGGTGCAGGCGCATCGTGGCGTAGGCCTCGGGGTCGCCGAGGCCGTAGATCGCCGACACCGAGGCGACGATGATCACGTCGCGGCGCTCCAGCAGCGCCTTGGTCGCCGACAGTCGCATCTGTTCGATGTGGTCGTTGATCGAACTGTCCTTCTCGATGAAGGTGTCGGTGGACGGAACGTAGGCTTCCGGCTGGTAGTAGTCGTAGTAGGAGACGAAATACTCCACCGCATTGTCCGGGAAGAATTCCTTGAACTCGCCGTAGAGCTGCGCCGCCAGCGTCTTGTTCGGCGCCATGATCATCGTCGGCCGCTGCAACTGCTGGATGACGTTGGCGATGGTGTAGGTCTTGCCGGAGCCGGTCACGCCCAGCAGGGTCTGGTGGCTGAGGCCGTCTTCGAGCCCCGCCGTCAGCCCCTGGATCGCGGCCGGTTGATCGCCGGCCGGAGCCCAGTCGGCTTTCAGCTGGAACGGGATGTTGTCGCGCCGCGCCAGGCGCGCGAGCTGTGCTTCGCTGAGGTCTCGTGCCATTGGCAGCGGGGTCCTTGCCGGCCGGGCGCCGGACAAAAATGGAGAACACAAAAGGATACCGCAGCCTTGCTGACATTCGTTGTCAGCAAGGCGCGGCGCTCCGGCGATAGCGATAGAATCGCCGCCAGACTCTTTGCCCAGAACTCACCATGAACGACCTGCCCACGGGCGGCGAAGTCGTGCTGTCGGCCGCCGCCGGCGGTGCCGATGCCGACACCGACACCGAAGAAACCCGCGAATGGCTCGAAGCCTTCGACGCGGTGGTGCGTGTGCACGGCAAGGCGCGTGCGCAGTACCTGTTCGACCGGCTCGCGGACCATGCGCTGACGCGCGGCGTGCAGTCCGGCCGCGCGCGCATCACGCCGTACCGCAACACCATTCCGGTGGAGGCGCAGCCGGCCTATCCCGGCGATACCCGGCTCGAAGACAAGCTGATGGGCGCGATCCGCTGGAACGCCCTGGCGATGGTGGTGCGTGCCAACCAGACCAGCGCCGAGCTGGGCGGCCACATCGCCAGCTACGCCTCGGCGGCGGAGCTGTTCGAGGTCGGATTCAATCATTTCTTCAAGGCCGCCGGCCATGCCGAAGGCGAGGATCTGGTGTTCTTCCAGCCGCATTCCTCGCCCGGCGTGTATGCACGTGCCTGGCTGGAAGGACACCTCGACGAAGCGCATCTCGACAACTACCGCCAGGAGATCGCCGGCCACGGCCTGTGCTCCTATCCGCATCCCTGGCTGATGCCGGATTTCTGGCAGTTTCCGACCGGTTCCATGGGACTGGGCCCGATCAGCGCGATCTATCACGCGCGTTTCATGCGCTATCTGCAGGACCGTGGACTGCAGGAGACCGCCGGCCGCCGGGTCTGGGGCTTCTTCGGCGACGGCGAGATGGACGAACCCGAATCGATCGGCGCGCTGTCGCTGGCGGCGCGCGAGCGGCTGGACAACCTGACGTTTGTCGTCAACTGCAATCTGCAACGCCTGGACGGGCCGGTGCGTGGCAACAGCCGCATCATCGACGAACTCGAAGCCCTGTTCCTCGGCGCCGGCTGGAACGTGATCAAGGTGCTGTGGGGCTCGGACTGGGACGTGCTGTTCGCGCGCGACACCCAGGGCGAGCTGCTGCGCGCCTTCGCCGAAACCGTGGACGGACAGTTCCAGACCTTCTCGGCCAACGACGGCGCCTACAACCGCGAGCGCTTCTTTTCGCAGACGCCGGAGCTCAAGGCCCTGGTCGCCAACATGAGCGACGAGGAAGTCGAACGCCTCAAGCGCGGCGGGCACGACGTGAAAAAGCTCTACGCGGCCTATGCCGCGGCGGCGGCGCATCGCGGCCAGCCCACCGTGATCCTGGCCAAGACCATGAAGGGCTACGGCATGGGCGCCGCTGGGCAGGGCCGCATGACCACGCACCAGAACAAGAAGGTGGAACTCGAAAGCCTCAAGGATTTTCGGGACCGCTTCGGTCTGCCGCTGAGCGACGAGCAGGTCGAGAAGCTGGAGTTCTACAAACCGGCCGCTGACAGTGCGGAACTGCGCTACCTGCAACGGCGCCGCGAATCGCTCGGCGGTTACCTGCCGCGGCGTCGCAGGCAGTCCGCCGAAGTGCTGCCGGTGCCGGCGCTGGAATCCTTCGCCAGGTTCGCGTTGCAGGCCGACGGCAAGGCGATGTCGACCACCATGGCCTTCGTGCGCATGCTCGGCGGCCTGCTCAAGGACAAGAAACTCGGTTCTTGCATCGTGCCGATCGTCGCCGACGAGGCGCGCACTTTCGGCATGGCCAATCTGTTCCGTCAGGTCGGCATCTACGCGCCGCACGGCCAGATGTACGAGCCCGAGGACATGGGCACGATGTTGTATTACCGCGAGGAGAAGTCCGGCCAGATTCTGGAGGAAGGCATTTCCGAAGCCGGCGCGATTTCCTCGTGGATCGCTGCGGCCACCAGCTACAGCGTGCACGACAAGCCGATGCTGCCGTTCTACATCTACTACTCGATGTTCGGCTATCAGCGCGTCGGCGATTTCATCTGGGCGGCCGGCGATCAACGTGCGCGCGGCTTCCTGATCGGCGCCACCTCCGGGCGCACCACCCTGGGCGGCGAAGGGCTGCAGCATCAGGACGGCCAAAGCCATCTGTCGTTCTCGGCGGTGCCGAACTGCCGTGCCTGGGACCCGGCCTTTGCCTATGAAGTGGCGGTGATCGTCGAACGCGGCATGCAGGAAATGCTGGCCGAGCAGACTGACGTGTTCTATTACCTCACGGTGATGAACGCCAACGATGCGCAGCCGTCGATGCCGGACGGTGACGGATCCCGCGCGGCGATTCTCGGTGGGCTGTACCGCCTGCCGGGAGCGGCGAAAGATGCCCAGGTCCAGCTGCTGGGTTCGGGTGCGATCATGAGCGAGGTGCTCAAAGCCCGCGAGTGGCTGTCGGCGCATTGGAGCATCGATGCCGATGTCTGGAGCGTGACCAGCTATACCGAGTTGCAGCGCGAGGGCATTGCCTGCGAACGCACGGCGCGCTGCGGCGAGTCCGCTGCGTTACCTCGGGTCACGCATTTGTTGCAGGGCGCCAAGGGGCCGGTGATCGCCGCCAGTGACTACGTGCGCGCCTTGCCGGAGCTGATCCGGGGCTTTGTCCCGAATCGCTATGTCACGTTGGGCACCGACGGCTTCGGTCGCAGCGACACGCGCGCGGCACTGCGCAAATTCTTCGAGGTGGACGCGGCGTCCATCGTCATCGCGGCGCTGGACGCCCTGCATGTCGAAGGTGCAGTGGACGCGTCCAGTGTCATGGCCGCGCGGGAACGCTACGGCCGTAACGGTGATCCTGGCGCACCGTGGACCCGTTGAAGGTGGGTGCCGGGGGTGAGCAGGCAAGCCGATCAGCTCGGCGCCGCGTCCGCCAGGCCGCGCAGGGTCTCGATGAAATTCTGCGCCAGGGGTGCCGCGTCTGCGTCTCTGCGCAGGATGCCAAGCTCGATCTTCGCAGAGCGTCCGCTCAGCGGCAGGTAGCGCACACCGGCGCGTTGCAGGTTCTGCACCGACGAGGGTACCAGGGCGACGCCCATGCCGGCGGACACCAGCCCGATCACGGTCTGCATCTGCCGCGCGCTTTGCGTGATGCGTGGGACGAAGCCCGCCGCGCGGCAGCGGCTGATCACCAGATCATAGAGCCCCGGCCCGATCGCGCGCGGCGGCACGATGAAACTGGCCTTGGCCAGGCTGCGCAGATCGACCGGATCGGAGTGCTGGGCAGCGGGATGATCCTCTGGCGCCGCCAGTATCAGTGCCTCCCGACGCAGGCGCTCGAATCGCAGATCTGGTTCATCCACCGGCGCCAGGCCGATGGCGAGGTCCAGCCGCCCGGCCCGCAGCTCGCGAATCTGAGCGTCGGTGGTCAGTTCGTGTAATTGCACCTCCACCCGTGGACAGCGCGCGCGGAAGTGGCTCAGGGCCGGCGGCAGGATGCTGTAGTCGGCGATCGAGACGAAGCCGACCGAGAGCACACCGACGTCGCCGCGATGGACTTGCAGCGCACGTTCCTGCGCCTGCTCCAGCCGGCTCAGCACCGCGCGGACTTCCTCGTAGAACACCGCGCCGGCGGCGGTCGGCGTCACGCCGCGGTTGCCGCGGACGAGCAGGGCGGCGCCGATTTCACGCTCCAGCGCCTTGAGATGGGTCGACAGCGGCGGCTGCGACACGTGCAGCCGCGCCGCCGCACGCGACAGGCTGCCTTCCTCGACGATGGCCGCGAAATAACGCAGCTGACGCAGGTCCACTATTTGGATTCCCTATACCTGAGCGCGATATATTGTATTGGTCGGTATAGGTAAAACACAGCACAGTGTCGCTTTGAGAACCCAGCCGCGCCCCGCACGCAAGGAAACCGCCGATGCCCGCCTACCGTTCCCGTACCAGCACCCACGGCCGCAACATGGCCGGCGCGCGCGCCCTGTGGCGCGCCACCGGCATGAAGGACGGCGACTTCACCAAGCCGATCATCGCCGTGGCCAACTCGTTCACGCAGTTCGTGCCCGGCCATGTGCACCTCAAGGACCTCGGCCAGCTGGTGATCGGGGAGATCGAGAAGGCCGGGGGCATCGGCAAGGAATTCAACACCATCGCCGTCGACGACGGCATCGCCATGGGTCACGATGGCATGCTCTACTCGCTGCCCTCGCGCGACATCATCGCCGACAGCGTGGAATACATGTGCAACGCGCATACGGCCGATGCGCTGGTGTGCATTTCCAACTGCGACAAGATCACGCCGGGCATGCTGATGGCGGCGATGCGCCTGAACATCCCGGTGGTGTTCGTCTCCGGCGGGCCGATGGAGGCCGGCAAGACCACGCTCGCCGACAAAGTGATTCCGCTGGATTTGGTGGACGCGATGGTTGCCGCAGCCGACGACCGCGTCTCGGATGCGGACGTGGACCAGATCGAACGCTCGGCTTGTCCGACCTGTGGTTCGTGCTCCGGCATGTTCACCGCCAATTCGATGAACTGCCTGACCGAGGCGCTGGGCCTGTCGCTGCCGGGCAACGGTTCGCTGGTGGCCACGCACGTCGACCGCGAAGCCCTGTTCCGCCGTGCCGGCAGCACGGTGGTGGACCTCGCCAAGCGCTACTACGAACAGGACGACGCCAGCGTGCTGCCGCGCAACATCGCGACCAAGGCCGCGTTCGAGAACGCGATGACCCTGGATATCGCCATGGGCGGCTCCACCAACACCGTGCTGCATCTGCTGGCTGCGGCGCTGGAAGGGGAGGTCGACTTCACGATGGCGGATATCGATCGGCTGTCACGCAAGGTGCCCAATCTGTGCAAGGTCGCCCCCAGCAGCCACCACCATCTGGAGGATGTGCATCGCGCTGGCGGTGTGATGGCGATTCTCGGCGAACTTGCCCGCGCCGATCTGCTCGACACTTCGGTGGGTACCGTGCACGGCGGCCCGTTGGCGGCGGCGCTGCGGCAGTGGGACATCACGCTCAGCGACGATGCTGCCGTGCACGAGTTCTACCGCGCCGGTCCCGCCGGCATCCGCACCACGCAGGCGTTTTCGCAGGCCTGCCGCTACGAGACGCTGGATACGGATCGCAGCACGGGCTGCATTCGCGACAAGGCGCATGCCTATAGCCAGGACGGGGGCCTCGCCGTGCTGTTCGGCAACCTTGCCGAGCGTGGTTGCATCGTCAAGACCGCCGGGGTCGACGCCGGCAGTCTGCAATTCGGCGGCCCGGCCGTGGTCCTGGAGAGCCAGGATGACGCCGTGCATGCCATCCTCGGCGGGCGTGTCAAGGAAGGTGACGTCGTCATCATCCGCTACGAAGGCCCGCGCGGCGGTCCCGGCATGCAGGAAATGCTGTATCCGACCAGCTATCTGAAGTCCAAGGGCCTGGGCAAGGCCTGCGCGCTGGTGACCGACGGCCGCTTCTCCGGTGGCACCTCTGGGCTGTCGATCGGTCATGTCTCGCCGGAAGCGGCCGAAGGCGGTGCCATCGGCCTGATCCGCGACGGCGACCGCATCGAAATCGACATTCCCGGGCGATCGATCCGGGCCAAACTCAGCGATGAGGAACTCGCGCGGCGCCGCACCGAGCAGGACGCGCGCGGCTGGAAGCCGGCGGCACCGCGACCGCGCAAGCTCAGTACCGCGCTCAAGGCCTACGCCAAATTGGCCACCAGTGCGGACAAGGGGGCGGTGCGCGACCTGAGCCTGTTCGACTGAGCGCGCGCGGCGACGTCGTCCCGCCGCGTTGGGTGCGGGGCCACGGCCGGACTGCGCCGATTCCGCACCCGGTTTGCGCGCGCCGCATCGGGCCGGCACCATGCCGGCCTTGCGCGCGCAAGCGCCACCGCGCACCCGACAACAAGCCCGCCTGGAGACCCCCATGGACGTCCGTGCCGCCGTTGCCTTCGAAGCCGGCCAGCCGCTGAGCATCGAAACCGTGCAGCTTGACGGCCCCAAGGCTGGCGAAGTCCTGGTCGAGATCAAGGCTTCCGGCATCTGCCACACCGACAAATACACGCTGTCCGGCGCCGATCCGGAGGGCCTTTTCCCATCCATCCTCGGTCACGAGGGTGCGGGCGTGGTGGTCGATGTAGGCCCGGACGTGAAGGGCCTGAAGAAGGGCGATCACGTGATTCCGCTGTATACGCCCGAGTGTCGCGAGTGCAAGAGCTGCACCTCGCACAAGACCAATCTGTGCACCTCGATTCGCGCCACCCAGGGCCAGGGCCTGATGCCGGACGGCAGCAGCCGCTTTTCCTACCAGGGCAAGCCTATCCATCACTACATGGGCTGCTCCACCTTCTCCAACTACACGGTGTTGCCGGAGATCGCGCTGGCGAAAATCCGTGAGGACGCACCGTTCGACAAGGTCTGCTACATCGGCTGCGGCGTCACCACCGGCATCGGTGCGGTGCTGTTCACGGCCAAGGTCGAGGCCGGCGCCAATGTCATCGTGTTCGGGCTCGGCGGCATCGGCCTCAACGTGATTCAGGGCGCGAAAATGGTCGGTGCCGACAAGATCATCGGCGTGGACCTGAATCCGGAACGCGAGGCATTGGCTCGCCAGTTCGGCATGACTCACTTCGTCAATCCCAGGGACGTGGACGGCGACCTCATCGCGCACCTGGTGGAACTCACGGACGGCGGTGCCGACTACAGTTTCGAATGTATCGGCAACACCCAGGTGATGCGTCAGGCGCTGGAGTGCTGTCACCGCGGCTGGGGCGTTTCGACGATCATCGGCGTGGCTGCGGCCGGGCAGGAAATCCAGACGCGGCCGTTTCAGCTCGTCACCGGGCGGGTGTGGCAGGGCTCGGCCTTCGGCGGCGCCCGTGGCCGCACCGACGTGCCGAAGATCGTGGACTGGTACATGGACGGCAAGATCAACATCGATGACCTGATCACGCACAGCCTGCCGCTGGAGCGCATCAATGAAGGCTTTGACCTGATGACGCGCGGCGAGTCGATCCGCAGCGTGGTGGTCTACTGATGGCGGCGATCGAAACACGCAGCGAGCAGGTCTGTTTCGGCGGCAGCCTCGGTCTGTACGCGCACGATTCCGCTCAGACCCGCACTCGCATGAATTTCGCTGTGTACCTGCCGCCGCAGGCGAAGAACGGCCCGGTGCCCGCGCTGTATTACCTCGCCGGCCTGACCTGCAGCGAGGAAACCTTCGTCATCAAGGCTGGCGCGCAGCGTCTGGCGGCCGAATACGGCCTTGCGCTGGTGGCCTGCGATACCTCGCCGCGTGGCCTGGACCTGCCGGGTGATTCGGGATCCTGGGATTTCGGCGTAGGGGCCGGTTTCTACCTGGATGCCACCGAATCGCCCTGGGCCGGGCACTACCGCATGGGCAGCTACGTCAACGAGGAGCTGCCGGCGCTGATCGAGGCGAACTTCCCGATTCGCGGCGACAAGCGCGGCATCTTCGGCCATTCCATGGGCGGCCACGGCGCGCTGGTGACGGCGCTGCGCAATCCGCAGCGTTGGCAGTCGGTGTCGGTGTTTGCGCCGATCGCCAATCCCTGCGCCGTGCCCTGGGGCGAAAAGGCCTTCGGCAATTACCTGGGTGCCGATCGCGTGCGCTGGGAAGACTGGGACGCCAGTCTGTTGATCAAGGCCAAGGCCTTTCCGGGGAAGATCCTGGTCGATCAGGGCGAGGCCGATCAGTTTCTGGAGAAGCAGCTCAAGCCAGAGGCACTGGAGGCCGCGGCCAAGGTTTCGGGGCAGGCCCTGGAGCTGCGCCGCCACGCCGGCTACGACCATTCCTATTGGTTCATCCAGAGCTTCGTTGCCGATCATCTGGCGCATCACGCGCAGGCATTGAAGTAGCGCCGTTCAGCCCGTCGGGCGGGATGCCCTGTTCCTCGGGCGTCGACATCATTTCCATCGCGAGTGGCGACGTCCGCACCATGGCGACGAAATGGGCCGGTTGCGCCTCGTCGGCCCGGCCGCGTCGTGACCACCAGGCGAAGCCGGCCAGCACGCTTTGCATCAACGCGAAATACACCGGCAGGGCGTGGGGTCCGGCATAGCCCATGAGGCTGCCGGCCACGGCCGGGCCGATGGCAGCGCCCACACCATGCAGCAGCAGCAAGCCACTGCTGCCGCCGAGCAATTGGTCGTTCGGCAGGTGATCGACGAGATGTGCCACGCAGATTGGATAGACCGCGAACGCGAAGCAGCCGTAAAGCAGTGCCGCGACGAAGCTGAGTCCGAAGCCGGAAGCCGGCGGCATCAACAGCGCGGCGATGGCGGCCAGCGCGCAGACCGTCGCGAGGACGGAACGCCGATCATGTGTGTCGGAATATCGGCCCAGCGGCCATTGCAGCAAGGCGCCGCCAAGAATTGCCGCACTCATGAACAGGGCGACGCCAGCCTCGTCCTGCCCGATCCGGCTGGCATACAGCGGAGCCAGTCCCCACAGTGCGCCCATCGCCAGTCCCGACAGCAGCGCGCCCCCGGCCGCGACTGGCGCGATCGCGAACAGGCGTTTCACCGGGAGCCGTTCGGCCTGATGGGGTTGCGGCGGTGACAGGCGCGTCCAGGTCACCGGCAGCAACGCGGCACTGATCAGGATCGAGGCAAGTGCGAACAGGCTGAACGCGGTTGCTTCGTCGAGGCGGATCAACTGCTGAGCCAGTGCCAGCGCCACGAGATTGACCGCCATGTAGATCGCGAACACCTGGCCGCGCTTGGATGGCGGCGCCTCGCTGTTGAGCCAGCTTTCGATCACCGTGTACAGCGTCACCAGGGCCATGCCCATCAGCACGCGCAGCGCCATCCACACCCAGGGGTTGACGATCAGCGTGTGACCAAGCGCGGTGCAGGCCGCGATCGCGGCGCAGAACGCGAAGGCGCGGATGTGGCCGATGCGCAGGATCAGGGGAATCGCGACGTAGGTGCCGACGAAGTAGCCGAGGAAATAGCTCGACATGATCAGGCCGATGGTCCGGTCCCCGAAACCTTCGAGATTGCCGCGCACGGCGAGCAAGGTGCTCAGCAGGCCGCTGCCAAGCAGCAGGAAGGCAACACCGCCCAGCAGGGCGGTGATCGGAAGCACGAGTCTGATCATTGCGCCATTCGACCCAGTTTTTCGCTGCGCCGCAACATCATGCGGCCGCTGCGGTGGCTCACCGGGCCGCGCGTGCACTGGCACACCGGGTGCGTCATGATGGAGCGACCGCGCGATAGCGGCGCCTCACGCGGGTCGGCGACACACTGACTATGGGCGCAAAAGGGGAAAACCGGCATGAAGATGGTCATGGCAATAGTGCAGCCGCACAAACTGGACGAAGTCCGCGCGGCCTTGGGGGCGATGGGGGTTGCCGGCATTACGGTGACCGAGGTCAAGGGCTACGGCCGGCAGAAAGGGCATACCGAAATGTATCGCGGTGCCGAGTACGTGGTCGACTTTCTTCCGAAGCTGAAGATCGAAGTGGCATTGACGGACGATCAATGCGCGCCGGCTGTCGACGCCATCGTGGCGGCGGCACGCACCGGCAAGATCGGAGACGGCAAGATTTTCGTGCTGGACCTGGGCCAGACCGTGCGTATCCGCACGGGCGAGCGGGATGCCCAGGCGATTTGAGCCGGCCGGTGCGAATGGCGCGGTGACGATCAGTCGATGACAGGGCGGGCCGTGGTTTCCTCGAGTGCATTCACCGCCTTGGTCAGCGGACGTACTACTAGCCCGGCGGAGCGTCCCCGACCATCTGCGAGCGTACCGCGGCAAAGAAGCGCTGCGGCAGGCGTCCGCCGTTGAGGAACAGCTTGCGCCGCACAAGGTCCGATGAACGTGGACAGGCCCTTCACGCCCGGAGGTGCATCCGGCAGCCGCGCGAGCACGAAGTGGACGTGAAATCAGGCGTCGCGTCTTCGGAACCGGGCAGCCCCGCGAGCTGTCCGGCATTCAGTACCTTGTTGAGAACAAGGTCGATTTCTCGCAGCGGCGCCTTGCAATTTGCCATGGAACGGGTCTCCGAAAAGGACGGGAATTGAGTTGAGCGGGAGGCTATCACCAGGCCTTCGACCGACATTGCGGCCCGGCAGGACGGGCATTCGGGCGAGCCGCCGGCCTGTGGCATAATTCGCGACCTTTCGCGTCACCACGGGGTCTGGACTCAGACCTTTTCACTCTATTTCGGGAGTCGTATCCGTGCTGGATTTCTTTCTCAGCTCCGCCTATGCACAGGCGGCCGCGCCGCAGCAGGGCAGTCCGCTAGTTTCGATGTTGATGCCGATTGCCCTGATCGTGCTGTTCTACTTCCTGCTGATCCGTCCGCAGATGAAGCGCAGCAAGGAACACAAGCAGTTGCTGGAGAAGCTGGCGGTCGGTGATGAAGTCGTTACCTCCGGTGGCGTGGCCGGCAAGGTCACGACGCTGGGCGAGAATTTCGTCTCCGTCGAGATCGCTGACAACACCGTGATCAAGCTGCAGCGCCAGGCAATTACCGGCGTCCTGCCCAAGGGCAGCCTGAAGTCCGCCTGATTCGAGATGCGCACATACCCCCTGTGGAAGACGCTGCTGCTGTTGCTGGCGGTGGTCTTCGGCGTGCTCTACGCGGCGCCCAATCTCTATGGTGACGACCCCGCCGTGCAGGTCAGCCGGCAGAACGGCGAACCGCTGAGCGCCGATTTCGGCGACCGCATCGCCGCGCTGCTCAAGGCCGACGGTGCCGAAGTGCTGGAATCCTCGCTCGAGGACGGACAGTGGATTGTCCGCCTGCCCGATGAGGAGCGGCAGCTCGATGTGGCCGACGCGCTCAAGCAGGGGCTGGGCCGCGACTACGTCGTTGCCCTGAACCTGGCGTCCAAGACGCCGGCCTGGATGGAAGCCATCGGTGCCCAGCCGATGGCGCTGGGCCTGGACCTGCGCGGCGGTGTGCACTTCCTGCTCGAAGTCGCCACCGACGACATCTTCAAGGCGGCGATGACGCGCTATCTGGAAGATCTGCCGCGTTTTCTGCGCGATCAGGACATCCGTTACAGCGGGCGCAACATTCAGGGGGATTCCGTGGTTCTGCAGTTCAAGAACGACGATCTGCGTGACCAGGCCGAAGCGGTGCTCGGCGGCGAATTCCCGGAGCTGCAGTTCAGCAGCGGCGGCGATGCCACCGCACCGACCTTGATCGCGCGCGTGACTGAAGACGAAAGCAAGCGCCTCGTCGACTTCGCCGTGAAGCAGAACCTGACGACGCTGCGCAATCGCGTCAACCAGCTTGGCGTGGCCGAGCCGATCGTGCAGCGCCAGGGTCGGGACCGTATCGTGGTCGAGCTTCCCGGCGTGCAGGACACCACCCGCGTCAAGGACCTGCTGGGCGCGACCGCGACCCTGGAATATCGCGCGGTCGATACCCAGGGCGACGCCAATGCGGCCGCCGCCAGCGGCAACGTGCCGTACGGCGACGAGCTGTTCTATGAGCGCAACGGCCAGCCGGTGCTGCTCAAGCGCGAGGTCATCGCCACCGGCGCGCAGATCGTGGATGCGACCTCCACCATCGACCAGCAATCGGGTTCGCCGGCGGTTTTGGTCACGCTCAACGGCCGCGCCGCCGACAGGATGTTCGACTTCACGCAGAAGAACGTCGGCAAGCCGATGGCGGTGCTCTACAAGGAAACGCAGATCACCACCTCGTACAACGCCAAGGGCGAGCCGATGCGCGAGCGTCGTGACGTGCAGGAAGTGATTTCGGTCGCCACCATCAACGGCATCTTCGGCAAGCGCTTTCAGACCACCGGGCTGGACAGCAAGGAAGCCCAGGACCTGGCGCTGCAATTGCGCGCCGGTGCGCTGGCCGCGCCGATCGTGATCGTCGAGGAGCGCACCATCGGCCCGAGCCTCGGTCGCGACAACATCAACAAGGGCTTCATGGCGGCGCTGATCGGCTTTCTGCTGGTCGTGGCCTACATGGCGGTCTACTACCGCGTATTCGGCATCTTTGCCGGCATCGCGCTGATGACCAACCTGGTACTGGTGGTGGCGGCGATGTCGCTGATTCAGGCCACGCTGACCCTGCCCGGCATTGCCGGCATCGTGCTGACGCTGGGCATGGCGGTGGACGCCAATGTGCTCATTTACGAGCGCGTGCGTGAGGAACTGTTCGCCGGGCGCAGCCCGCGCGAGGCGATCAGCGCCGGTTACGACCGCGCCTTCCTCACCATCGCCGACTCCCAGATCACCACGCTGATAGCCGCAGTGGTGCTGTTCGCCCTCGGTACCGGCCCGGTGCAGGGCTTTGCGGTGACGCTGTCGATCGGCATTCTCACTTCGATGTTCACGGCCATCATCGGCTCGCGTTCGCTGGTCGAGCTCACGTACGGGCGCAAGCAGCGCCTCACCGATCTTCCGGTGTAAGGAGAATATTCATGCGTTATTTCTCTCGTGCGCCGAAGATCGACTGGATGTCGCGTCGGCGCGCCATGTTCGCGATCTCGACCGTGCTGATCGTGGGTTCTTTGGCTGCGGTACTGCTCAAGGGCCTCAACTTCGGCATCGACTTCACCGGCGGTTATCTGGTGGAAGTGCGCTATCCCGAGGCGGTGGACCTGTCGGAAGTGCGTGCTTCGCTGGATGACAGCGAATTCTCCGGCGCGCAGGTCCAGTATTTCGGGACGCGCAGCGACGTGCTGATCCGCCTCGCCCCGAGCGGCAAAGGCGCGCAGGACAACGAGGTTCGCAACGATCTTCTGGGCGTGCTCAGCCAGAACGCGCCCGACCTGGAAGTGCGCAGTTTCGCTTTCGTCAGTTCACAGGTCGGCGACGAGCTGGCCGTCGATGGCTCGCTGGCGATGATCGTCGCCCTGATCCTGATTTTGATCTACGTATCGTTCCGCTTCGAGTGGAAGTTCTCGCTCGGCGCCGTGCTGGCCCTGGTTCACGATGCGGTGGTGGTGCTTGGCTACTTCGCGATCACCGGCACGGAGTTCGACCTGACAGTGCTCGCCGCAGTACTGGCGGTGATCGGCTACTCCCTGAACGACTCCATCGTGGTGTTCGATCGCGTGCGCGAGAACTTCATCGCCAGCCGCACCGAGACCTCGGCGGAAGTCATCAACAACGCCGTCAACCAGACGCTGGCGCGTACCATCAACACCGGCCTCACCACGATCGTGGTGCTGACGGCACTGTTGCTGTTGGGCGGGGAGACCATCCGCGGCTTCGCCACCGCACTGATCGTCGGCATCGTCGCCGGAACCTACTCCTCGGTGTTCGTCGCCAGCGCCCTGACGTTGATGCTGGGTGTATCACGCGAAGACTTGTTGCCGCCCGAGCAGAAAGGTGAAATCGACGACATGCCGTAGCGGCGTTTCGGTGTCCGCGCGAGTCGACGCCGACGCTACGACGGATCGAGAGATTCGCGTGGAGCCGCCGTTCGTGGCCCTGGACCTGCGCGTGGACTAGGCCGCCTACAGTTGCTTCACCCTGGGCGGTCTTGCAGACACAGCCCAGCGGCGAAGTGCTGAATGCGCAGGGCACGCCGATCCCCGCCCTGTACGCCGCCGGCCGTACCGCCTGCGGCCTTGCCACGCTGGGGCGAAGCATATACAGCCCCGGGCTGTCGCTGGCAGACACCACCTATTTCGGCCGCGAGGCGGGGCGGGCGGCGGCCGGTTGAGATCGCCATCGGTCTGGTTCCGAACGGAGGCTGATGGCAGGGGATTTCCTTGCACTTGTTGTCAGCTTAGGACAGGAAGATACAGCGAGGTGATGGACGTTGTTCTACGTCCCCGACTCGCATGCGCGGTATGGAGACGGTGTGCGCGTTCACCGCGCCGCCGCGTCATGGCGGCGATGACGGTGGTGTCGCACCACGACCCGGTCGGCCATTGCAGCGGCTTTCGCGCGGCAGAGTGCCCTGAGCAGGAGGGGGCGGGGTTCGTCTTCGCAGCGAGGTGCCGCACTCTTGAGAACTGGGTGATCACGGCCACAGTTGTCGATGATCGACTTGTTGAACATGATGGGGTTGGGCCGCGCTAATCGGCAGCCTTGATCAGTTCCACGTCTTTCCGAAGCAGCTCGTTGACGAGTGTTCCGGTATCGATCTGGCGACGCTCGGCGCGCTGACTCAGGAATTCCATCAGATCGGTGTCCAGATAGATCGGGATTTGTTGAGAAGAGCCGGGCCGGTAGAACTTGCCTCTTTCGGCCGTGCTCCAACCGACTGCCTCGGGAACATCGGACGTGTCGATGTTCTGGTCTGGAAGCCCGGCGAGCGCTTGCAGTTCTTCCCGTTGTTTAGAGGTCAGCTTGCTCATGGCGTTTACGCTCGTTCGCGGTGGCCTTGCGTGCCTAAATCAGGCGGATCACTTCTTCGCCGCTGTCGTCGGTTACTGTGTGAACGACGAGCAGCAGGGTGATCCCGCCAGCCATGCCAATCGTATGCCAAGGGTCTTCGCCGTCAACTTTTCTGTCGAATACCGTCACTGACAACGGATCTTCGAAGACAAGGACAGCCGTTTCAAAGCTCAGGCCATGCTTGGCTCGATTTAGCGCGTTTTTCCGCGGGTCCCACTCGAAGCGCATGGAGCAAGCCCCTCGGATGCCTGCTCCGGCTCGCACCGGGGCAGGCATCCATTTGGCTTCAATCCCAGCTCAAGGCTCCTCCCGTCTGATACTCCGTCACACGCGTCTCGAAGAAGTTCTTTTCCTTCTTGAGGTCCATGACTTCACTCATCCAGGGGAAGGGGTTTTCCGCACCGGGGTAGATTTCCTTGAGGCCGATCTGGTTGCAGCGGCGGTTGGCGATGTACTTCATGTATTCGTTGAACATGCCGGCGTTGAGGCCCAGCACGCCGCGCGGCATGGTGTCGTGGGCGTAGCGGATTTCCAGTTCGGTGGCCTCGATGATCATGGCGCGGGCCTGTTCCTGGAATTCGGCGGTCCACAGGTGCGGATTTTCGACCTTGATCTGGTTGATCACGTCGATGCCGAAGTTCATGTGCATGGCTTCGTCGCGCATGATGTACTGGATCTGCTCGGACGTGCCCATCATCTTGTTGCGGCGGCCGAAGCTGAGCAGCTGCACGAAACCGACGTAGAAGAAGATGCCTTCGAACACCACGTAGAAGGCGATCATGTCGCGCAGCAGGCGCTGGTCCATTTCCGGGGTGCCGGTGTGGAACATCGGGTCTGCCAAAGACTGGGTGTAGGGCAGGCTCCACGCAGCCTTGTCGTGGATGCTCGGCACTTCCCGATACATGTTGAAGACTTCGGCCTCGTCCAGGCCCAGGCTTTCGATGATGTACTGGTAGGCGTGGGTGTGGATCGCTTCCTCGAAGGCCTGGCGCAGGATGTACTGGCGGCATTCGGGGTTGGTGATGTGCTTGTAGACGGCGAGCACGAGGTTGTTGGCGACCAGGCTGTCCGCGGTGCTGAAGAAGCCCAGGGAGCGCTTGATAATGGAACGCTCGTCCTCGGTGAGACCGTTGGGGTCCTGCCACAGGGCGATGTCGGCAGACATGCCCACTTCCTGCGGCATCCAGTGGTTGTTGCAGGCGTCCAGGTACTTGTCCCAGGCCCATTTGTACTTGAACGGCACCAGCTGGTTGAGGTCCGCGCGGCAGTTGATGATCTTCTTGTCGTCCACCTGGATGCGGCCGGCGCCCATTTCCAGATCTTCCAGACCGGTGGCACCGGCAACATCACCCACAGGGGCGCTCACGGGTGCCTGCGCCTGATGCAGCGCACTCGAGCGTACCGGCTCGAGGCGGGGCTGCGGAGTGGCGGGGGCGTCGTCCCAGTTCAGCATCTTGAATCTCCTTTTGCGGATCGCGCCGTGGGGCCACCACAGGCGATCTGGAAGCACTGGATTGATCAGAGTCAGCGCGACCGTTATTTGTTCATTCGAGAGGTTTTTGCCTCCCCCCTAGCCACCGGCCGGGGCGGCCGGGAGCTGCTGCGTTTCGTTGCGTCGGGCGTTTGCGAAAGAAGCTGGCGGACGGTGTGGGAGCCCGACTTCTGTGGCCGGTCCCCAAGCGCCGCGCAGACCACGCGCAAGGCACGCGTTGCGTTGGATAAGCGTGCACCCGGCCTTGGGGTTCAGTCAAGCGAAAAACACAATCTGTTGTGTTTGGCCGACGAATGGCCCCCTATATGTTGATCAACAAACTATCCACAGCTTGTGCAGAGCGTATTCATGCGGGCTGTGGATGACACAGTGCTTGAGCTTGCTGGGCTCGCGGTGCCGATGAGCAGGAACTGACCGCTCGGAGCGCATCGTGAGCCGGAGGAATTGTCTGACTTTTCCCGCCAGGAATTTTGCTTCGGCGTCTGAAATCGAGCGGACCGTTGGGGCGGTAAGCTTGTGCTCGGGTGTGAATTGCCGCCCCCCCCCCCGCGAAGCGGACTGCGGTGTATCCGTGAGCGCGGCGATGATGGTGAATCACCAGTATCCGGACCACGTCGTCCGCAAGTGTGCGGAACAACACCGAATACGGGAAGCGGCGAACCAGGCAGCGCCGAATATCGGGTCCATGCCGAAACGAGTGGAATCGGCCTGTAATCTTCGTGTTGCCTGATTGAGGAGTTCATGAAGAGTGGGGAGCACACATGCCGGGATCGGAAGCCTTGTTCACGCCGGGAGCAACCACGTCCGGTTTGATGCGCAGCGACGGGTCGGTGAGCACGGGGCTGCGGCTGGAGAAGTAGGCCATTTCGTCGTTGTTGTCGGTGGCGCCGACGGTGAACGAGGATTCGTAGACGGCCAGTGGGAAGGCGAGGGTGCCGCAGGTGTCGCCGTCATTACCGGCGTAGACCACCTGCACGATGCCGGCGGCCTTGGTGGCCTCGTTGACGTTTGCAGCCGCGGCGGTGCGCAGGCTTCCACACAGCCCCAGGAGTTGTTGACCACGTCCGGCGCCATCGTCGGTTCGGCGGCGGTGGCGATGTGTGCGGCGCAAAGCAGTATCAATCCCGCTAGCAGGGACGGTCGATTCATTCTTGTGTAGCCCCCGTAACTGTTGGAGGTCACTCGAAGCGGGGCATCCACATTCCATTGAGTTGAGATGCTGAAAGCCTGGAGAGGCAATCCGCGGGCCACAGTGGTGCCAGGCCAATCGAACCTAACGGCCACGCCACAAGCGGAACCCCGCAGAATGGATCGCCTGAGGCATGGCCGTTGCCCTCACTCACCGCTCGCATTCGCGAGCGGTCCCCCTCTCTCCCGCAAACGGGCGAGGGTGGGTCGGCATCACGCCGCGTGTGATTCACGTCAACGATTCGGACGTTCGGACCGGGCGTTGACCGGCGGCGGGTGTGGGGCTGCCGGACCGTCGCTCCGGGGGCTCGCGTGGCGGGAATCCGGAATCCATGCGGTTTGGCCGGGAGCCGCATGGATTCCGAATCAAGCTGGCGGCTTGTCCGGAATGACGGAGTCTGATCAATCTCGGCGGGCTTGGCGCGATTCCCAAATGCGCAGCGCCTGTTGATAGTGTGCCAGCGCATCCTCGTAGACTTCGAGCACGCAGGGCGTGCAGCCGCTGCCGCAGCAATCGCTCGGCAGCGGCTTCTCCGGCGGTTCGGGACGAGGGTCCTGCGGATTGGGAGTATCGGGAACCAAAACGGTCATCGAACGATGGGCGGTTCGGTGCGGAGGAATCGTTGCCTGGAGCGTCAGCCGACCATACTGATCGGCTGACGCACGCGGTGCAAATCGAGGCTTCGCTGCGGGTTGCGTCAGATCAGCACGGCGACCTGCAGCGGCGCGCTTTGTCGCAGGATATTGACGCTGACGTCGTTCTCGTGGCGCCGCAGGGCCAGGTCGATGCGTGCCTCACCCATCGGCAGATCGCGGATTTCCAGGGTGTCGATCCACACCGGCAGACGCGGCCGCTCGAAGCGCAGCTGCGGTGGGTCCAGCGAGAAGCTGAGGCCCAGGCAGTTTTGCAGCATCTGGAAGACGCTGCCGGCAGCCCAGGCCTGCGGTGCGCAGGCCACCGGGTAGAGCGTGGGGCCTTCGCCGTCGCGGCGCGGGAAGCCGCAGAACAGTTCCGGCAGGCGCATCAGTTCCATGTTCAGGCTCGCGTCGAACAGGCCGGTGAGCAGGCGCAACGCCTCGTCGTGGAAGCCGTAGCGCGCCAGCCCCGCCATGACGATGGCGTTGTCGTGCGGCCAGACCGAGCCGTTGTGGTAGGACATCGGGTTGTAGCGCGCCTCGCGTTCGGCCAGGGTGCGCAGGCCCCAGCCGCTGAAGCTGCCGGGCGCCAGCAGCGTCTTTGCAAGCGTGGCCGCCTGCGCGGGTTCGGCGATGCCGGCCCACAGCGCGTGGCCGGCGTTGGAGGCGCGCACCCGGCAGGCTTGTTTGCGGCCGTCCAGTGCCAAGGCATAGCTGCCGATGTCCTCGCACCAGAAGGCCTCATTGAAGCGCCGCCTGAGCTGCGCGGCCGCGGCCTCCAGTTGAACCGCACGTTCGTGCTGCCCGAGCGCCCGCGCCAGACGGGCGGCGCCGCAGCGTGCGGCGTAGACATAGGCCTGGACCTCACACAGCGCGATCGCGCCCTCGGCCGGTGCGCCGTCGGCGTGCGAAATCGAGTCGAAGGAATCCTTCCAGCCCTGCTGTTCGAGGCCGTCGGCGGTTTGCCGCTGATACTCGACGAAGCCGTCACCGTCGACGTCGCCGTAGCGGTCGATCCAGTCCAGCGCGGCCTCCACCGCCGGCCACAGCGCACGCAGCGTGGCCTCGTCGCCGGTGCGGCCGTGGTACTCGGCGGCCAGCACCACGAACAGCGGTGTGGCGTCGGCCGTGCCGTAGTAGCTGCCGAACGGGATCTCGCGCAGCGCGGCCATCTCGCCGCCGCGCATTTCGTGCAGGATCTTGCCGGGCTGGGCTTCGCGCGAGCGATCCAGTTGCTGCGACTGGTGCGCCGCGAGATAGTGCAGCACGCCGCGCGCCAGTTCCGGCCACAGCCACAGGGTTTGCAGGGCGGTGATGATGCCGTCGCGGCCGAAGGCGGTACTGAACCAGGGCACGCCGGCGTAGGGGTAGGGGCCGTAGGGTGTTTGCGACACCAGCAGGTCCAGGTCCGAGGCCGAGCGTCCCAGCCATTCGTTGAACTGCTCGTTGCTGCTGTAGAGCATCCGGCCCAGCCGACTGCCGTTGGCCTGGGCCGGCGGTGGGCAGGTGGCCGAGGCCGCATGCTCGGCTGGGGCGTCCAGGTCGCAGGCGACGGACCAGCGCAGCACCATGGGCTCGCGCGGTTGCAGCACCAGATCGAAGCCGGCGCCGTCCTCGACCAGGCGGTCCGGCACGGGATCGAAACGGACCTGCGTGTAGCGCGGGCGCGCGTCGAGCCCGCGGTAGCCGAGCCGCAGCCCGTCACCCGATAGCGCTGTCGGCAAAGCCGTGCCGCGCTGCGCGCGCGTCTGGCCGCGGACTTCGAAGATGTCGGAATAGTCCGCCGCCAGATTCAGCGCCAGTTGCAGGTTCACCGGTTCATGCGCGTAGTTCATCAATTCGACGGTTTCGTACAGCACGCCGTCGCAGAGCTGCTTGCTGCGGCGGATGTGCACGCTGTCGCGCGGAATGCCGCCGCCCGGCGCGGTGATCTCCGGCAGCGTCAGGTCCACCGAGAATGCGTTGTTGTCGCGGCTGACCGCAGAATTGAGCAGCAGCAGCGGCACGCCGGATACGCTGAATTCCAGCCGCGACAGAAAGCGCGTGCCGTCGCGGTACAGGCCCTGTTCGCCGAGGCCCGCGGGCTGGATGTCGCCAAGGCGATCGAACACCGCGAAGGCGTCGCCGTGCTTGAGCACGCGGGTGCGCGCATCGGCGCGCGGGGAGGTCGCGCTGACGTACCAGCGTTCGTTGACGTGGATCAGATCGTCCATGGCGGCGACGCCTCAGGCGACCCGGTCCCAGGGCACTGCCTCGCCCGGGTCGCGGCCGAAGCGCAGGCCCTCGTAGGAGCGCACATAGCCTTCGGCCATGCGCCGCGCGGAGAAGCGCTGCTCGAAGTCGCGGCGGCAGTGCACGCGGTCGATGCGGTCCAGGCGCGATACCGCCGCCACCGCTTCCTCGACGCTGTCGACGATGAAGCCGGTGTGGCCATCGCGAATCACTTCGGGCACCGATCCGCGGCGGAAGGCGATGACCGGCGTGCCGCAGGCCAGTGCCTCGATCATCACCATGCCGAAGGGCTCGGGCCAGTCGATCGGGAACAGCAAGGCCTTGGCATGGCCGAGAAAGTCGTCCTTGTCGGCGTCGCTGATCTCGCCGACGTACTCGATCAGCGGATGCCGCAGCCAGGGCTCGATGTGTTCACGGAACCAGGGTTCGTCGCAATGGTCGAGCTTGGCGGCGATGCGCAGCGGGATGCCGGCGCGGATCGCAATGTCGATCGCGCGGTCGGCGCGCTTGTCCGGCGAAAAGCGGCCGACGAAGGCCAGGTATTTCCCGGGCTGCGCCTGCAGGCGGTAGAGGTCCTCCGGCAGGCCGTTGTACACGGTGGCGCGCCAGTTCATCGGCAGCTGCCGCAGCGGGCGGCGCTGGTCCTCGGAAATCGAGGCCATTGGCGAACTTGCGAAGCGCTCGAACAGGCCGCGGAAGTCCGGCATGTCCAGACGCCCGTGCAGCGTCGTCAGATGCGGGATGCCGAGCCGGCGCACCAGCGGGCAGTGAGCGAGGTAGTCGCTGTGGAAGTGCAGCACGTCGAAGTCCGCGGCGTGGTCCAGCACCTGATCGATCTGCGTGATCAGATAGGGCACGGTGTCGCGAACGTCCGGGTCGGTGCGCAGCGGTCGCTCGACCAGCGGCACCAGCCGGGCCTGGGTCACGGAGTCGCCGCTGGCAAATAGCGTGACTTCGTGGCCCTGACGCACCAGCTCTTCGGTCAGGTAGGACACCACGCGCTCGGTGCCGCCGTAGCGTTTCGGCGGCACGCTCTCGTGCAGGGGGGCGATCTGGGCGATTCTCATCGTCAAATTCTCCATAGGCCGTCTTCGGAAAATTCGATGCACAGCGTGGTGGCTCGTCTCGGGGCCGCCGCTGAGCCGTCCACTGGCATCCGGATCGACGGTCCCGGACCGGACGGATGCCGGTATCGAGACGGTCTTTCGCCGCTGGTGGGGTTGCCGGGAAAATTTTCAAGAGTGCTTTCGCCCTCGGCTTCGGAGATTCGCGAATCGCTCTTGAAAGTGACCGCGACAGCCCTAGATTCGCTGGCGGATCACTCCAGCCCGGGTGACCGGCGGGGTGATGTCGTATGAGTTCCACCAGCCGATGGAGGTAACTATGAGCATCAGCAACCTGATTCCCTGGAACAAACACCGTTCCGTGCCGGTGCAGCGGCAGGCCGACACCGAGCCGCTCATGGCTTGGCGTCAGCAGGTCGACCGCATGTTCGACGACTTCTGGCGTGCCTTCGAGGCACCGTTCGTGGGCCAGAATTTCGGCTCCGCCGGTATGGTCTGGCCGCGCCTGGATGCCTCGGAGAACGACAAGTCCTACGTGATCGATATCGAGCTCGCCGGCATGGACGAGAACGATGTGGAACTGTTCGTGGAGGGCGACGTGCTGGTCGTGCGCGGCGAGAAGCGCAGCGAGGACACGGATGCCCGGCGCCAGATTGGCGAGCGTTACTACGGTCGCTTCGAGCGCCGGCTGCAGCTCGGTCCGGACGCGCTGGCCGACGAGACGACCGCGAAGATGCGCAAGGGCGTACTGCGCGTCACGGTGCCCAAGGCCGAGAACAGTCCGTACCGGATGCGCCGCATCACGGTCGAGCAGTAAGCGGAACGAAACAGCGCCCGTCCAGGTTTCTGGGCGGACGCTGTTTCTTGATCGCAAGACGCCAGATCAGGTCTACTTCGCTGCACTGTCATTGGCCATGGCAGCTTAAACCCACGCAGAGAATCCACTTATAAATTCAGGCCCGCTGTACAGACGATCGGGGCCAGCTCTCAGCGGTTTGTGGCGACGCCCCTGGATGACGATGCCGATCCCGCGTTCTGTGACTGGTGGGTGGGTGATGACTGGACCTCCTTCCTCGGTCCCTTGTCGTGCCCGACCGATCTCGCCCAGCCGAAGTTCTCGGAAGAGGCCCTGCGCGACGCGATCATCCGTGCGCTCTGGAAATCCGCGACCGGCAAGCGCATGAGCCAGATCCTGGCCGGGCTGGACTGAGCCGTCGATCGTCGTGGCGGTGGTCACTGCCTGCAAGCAAGGGACACCGCCAGGCCGTTCTTTCCGGCGGTGCCGAAAGCGAAGGCCTGCGTTCGACCATCTGATGACGGTATCCGTCACGTCACCCGACACCGAATCCGAGGCCTGCCATGACCAAAACGATTTTCATCAGCCTGCCCGTGACCCATCTCGATGCATCGATCGCGTTCTATCGGGCGCTTGGTTTTGAAAGCGACTCCCATTTCACGGATGAGACGGCTGCGTGCATGGCCTGGGCGGACATCACCCCGTTCAGGGCCTTGGCTCCATGTACAGCCGCGACCTCTTCGATCCGGACGGACATGTCTGGGGCGTCATGTGGATGGAGGCTTCGGCGATGTGCGGGGAAAGCCAGCAAACTTGAAGTCGAGCGTGTGCGATCTTGCGATCGGCGCGCCGACGGTGCGATCCGCCACGAAGTCATCTGCCCACGTGTCCACCGACGATACAGCGGCGTCGCTACAGCACTGACAGGACGCGCTCGCCGTCACTGAGCCGAATCCCGGCATAGCTGCAGTCGCCGGTGCCGCGCTGAAACACGCTGTTGGCGATCAGCCAGATCCGCACGATGCGCTGGGGCGAGCCGCCCATGCTGCGCGCCATGTGCCGTTGGTAATCAGCGTAGAGATTGCGTGACTCGGAGTGCCACTCGCCGAGCCCGTCGGAGCCGCTGCGGACGACGACGTGATACTCCTTGTCCTTCCACGCCGGCAGCGGGCAGATGTAGCCAGTCTCCACCGGTAGGGTGCTGCTCCAGTAGTAGGTGAGGTCCTTGCCCGTATCGAATTCGATGGCGATGCTCAGATAGTCATGGCTGAGGACGGCGTCCTCGCGGATGGTGGAGGGCAGCGTCTCGACGATCCAGCGCCAATCGATTTGTGTGCTGGGGACAAAGGGAAAGTCAACATCGTGCTGGATGATGCCGACATCGCCGTGGGTATGGCAGCAGATGGCGGGTGCGCCGTCCGGAGTCTGGCATGCGCGATAGATTTCATTGTCGGGAATATGCCAGAGCTGATTCCACCCACTCGGACGCTGCGGCCCCAGTTCCAGTCGTTCGATCTCGCGTGCCAGCCAGCCATCGACATCGCCGGATTGCTGCAGCGCTTTCAGGCCGGTCAGTGCGTCGGACTGCCAGCGAATCACCAGGATCAGCAGTTCGCCCTTCAGTGAGCGGTAAACCGTGTCGGGATTCATGGTGTTGCCGTGCTTGTCTGCCCAATCGTTCGGAAAGTAGTTGCCGAACTGCAGCGTTCCGGCGCGATCCGCTGTGACGGAGTGACTGTTGCGTGAAGCGCTGATGAGGTCGCCGTCGTTGCCGATCCGGCTCCAGACTTGCAGCGCCGGCGAGACCCAGACGTCCAGCGGCTTCGATGCCCAGGTGCGACCGCAAACGAACCAGCTGACGACATCGTTGGGTTCCAGTTGCACGCCGCTGTCCAGCCACGGCGCGGCGTTGGCTGGCATGTCGATCCAGCGGGCTTTGGCGATGAGTCCTGCCGGCGCCTGGTCCAGCAGTGCCTGCATCCGCAGCTTGAACCGCGCACAGTCCGGTGCGGGTTCGATCTGACCCGCGCGTCGGCGCCGCCGCGTATCGATGAAACGTCGCCCCGCCACTGCCAGTTCGGTGATCACTCCCGCCATTGACGGCTCCTCCGCTCGCTTTTCTCAAGCATTATCGTAACGGCTCGTCAGCAAAATCTGTGGGTGGATTCTGGCTCAGGTAGGACGCCAAGCGCGTATTACAAGGCGATTTCAGCGCCGTGGTAGGTCCGGAAACCGAAGGATTTTCTGGTGGCCAGTTTTGCTTTGATGTTGAATCCCTCCACGACACCGCTGGAAAACAGGCCTTTGGCCCGGAACCAGTTGAGCAAAAGCGCGCGGTGGCGCCGGAGCATTTTGGCAACCTTTTTCATCGGTTCGAGCTTCGAACGCATGGTACGCGTACACCATTGATCCAGAAAGCGGACCGTCCAGCAGGGCGACACGTAGGTCCAGAAGGTTTGAAAGTCTTCCTTGAGCAGGCAGGCGCGAACTGTACGCAGGTTGTAGCGCAGCAGCTCGGCCAACTTCGGTGTCTGCTTGGCGGTCAGATGTTCGGGCCGCATGAGCAGCAGCCAGCGGGACCTGGTCAGCACAGGTTCGTAGCCCTTGGCTTTCAAGGCGCGTACCTCCTCGGCCCGCACCATGTCGATCGCCTTGCTCAGGTACATCATGATGTGGAACCGGTCGAGCACGCGCAGCGCCTGACCAGCCTTCTTGGCGATGACCTTCAGGTAGGGTCGCCACCTGGGCTTGATCCGGAATCCACGTGAGGTTCCGCAGGCCCGAGCCGAGCCAAGCCACTCGGGGCCGAGTCCGACCTCCGGTTTCGTCAGCTCAGTGGTCGACGCGCTTCGGATAGTCGTAGTCGACAACCCGTCCGCCGTCCGCGGTGACGGCGCTCCAGTTGACGCCGTCCAGTGCCAGACGTGTGACGGCGCAGGTCGGTACGTCCGCCGGCAGTACACCACCAGCGTCCCGCGCCAGCGCATGCTGCAATTCGCTGAAACCCGGGTTATGCCCGAACAGCACCACGTTCGCGCAATCGGTGGGCAATTCGCGCACCACCGTCAGCAACGTGGGCAACGCGGCTTCATAGATGCGTGCTTCTTCCACGATCCGCGCCGTATCGAGCCCAAGCACGTCCGCGAAAATCCGCGCGGTGGTGATGGCTCGCCGCGCCGGGGAGCTGACGATCAACTGTGGTGGCGTATATCGCTGGCGCCAGCGTTCGGCCATTTCCGGAGCGTCGCGCAGACCGCGTGCGCTCAGCGGGCGTTCGAAATCGCTCAGCGTGCCGTCGCCCCAATCGGACTTGGCATGGCGGACCAGTGTCAGTTGCAGACTCATGTTTCGGTGGAACCCCGTGCAGGCAGATAGATGTCATAGCGGGCCTGAGAGCCCATGATGCGGAAATTGGGTGTGGCATTCGCAAGCGGCGGCGCCTTGAGCGGCCGTTTGACAACGACGCGCCGTGTCGCGCAGGCCAGGGCGGCGGGCAGCAGGGCATCCGCATCCTCGTCGCCGCCACTGAGCGCGCGCAGGACCTGCATTTCCTTCTTGGCCAAGGCTTGTTTGCCGCTGTGGGGATACATGGGATCGATCAGGACGACATCCGCGGTGGCCGGGTGCGCGTGCAGCCACACCACGGCTTCGGTGGCGAAAAGCCGCATGCGGGAAATGGCCGGGTCGTCCGGAACACGTTGCAGGGCATCGGCCAGTAGCGCCGCGGTTTGTTCGCATCGTTCCAGCAGGGTGAGTTCGGCGCCCAGCGAAGCGAGCACGTAGGCATCGCGGCCGAGGCCGGCGGTGGCATCCACGATGCTGGTCTGCGGGTACTTGTGCAGTCCAACCGCGCGCCCCAGCAATTGTCGCTTTCCGCCACGAATGCGGCGCCGGATGTCGTCTGAAGCCCAGTCCACACCGATCGGAGCATAATTCGGCAGGTGTTCGGCGCGTAGCACCAAGCGGTCCCGATCCTGTTCGAGTCGGAAGGAAGCTGCATGCGGCAGTGGGGGATCGGCTCGCGTAGACATCTTCGTGGCATGGACCGCAGACCAGGATGGTAGCAGCCTCCGCTACACTGCCGGTCTGCCGCCGGATCGGAAGTTTTGCGTCACCGGCGCCGCCAACCAACCAACCATTTCTCCTGCTCTTGAACGCGAAGCAACTTGAAAGAAGGCTGCGAGCCGCACTGGCCGACACGGAGTCCAGGGCGCCACGCCGCCGCGCGCAGGAAATGGACTCTCCCGTTGTGCGCAAATGGTTCGAGCAGCAGACGCGGGGCGTGCTGAGGCCGTCTGCCGTTCTCGTACCGATCATGCGTCGCGAGCGTGAGCTGACGGTACTGCTGACCCGTCGCGCGGATCACTTGCGGGCACACCAGGGGCAGGTGAGCTTTCCGGGTGGTCGCAGCGAGCCGGACGACGCCTCGGCGGCCGCGACCGCGCTGCGCGAGGCCTGGGAGGAAGTCGGCCTGCGTCCGGAAGCGGTGGAGATCTGCGGTTATCTGGACGACTATCCGACACTGACACGCTTCATTGTGACGCCGGTCGTTGGATTAGTGGATGATGTGCCGACGCTGCGGCACGATCCGGCCGAAGTCGCCGAAGTGTTTGAAGTGCCGCTTCGGCTGCTGATGGAGCCCGGACGGTTTGAGCGCCATGTCCTGACCCGTGATGGGCTGCAGCTACCGTTCGTTCAGGTGCGTTACGAGGGACAGAAGATCTGGGGGGCGACTGCGGCGATGTTGCGCGATCTGATCTCCCGGCTGGAGGCCGTCACGGTATGAGCGGCTCGGACTTGACTCTGCACCACGCGATGAGCCTGCAAGCGGACGCGGCGCTGGATGGTTTTGACTGGCCCGTGGCGCTGGACCTGTTTGACAAGATCGTCGAGGAACTCCGTGAATTGCGCGCGGAGCTTGAAGCCGAGCCCGCGGACCCGGTTCGGGTGCTCGATGAGCTTGGTGACGTAATGTTCTGCGTGGTCAATCTGGCGCGCAAGCTACAGCTCGATCCGAGCGAAGCACTCGCTGGCGCCAATCGCAAGTTCGAGCGCCGCTATGAGCACGTGCGCAAATATCTGCACGCGTTTCCGGCCATCGGCGATCCTGCCCGTCTGGAATGCATGGAGGCGCGCTGGCAAGAGGCGAAGACTAAGGAGAAACACGGGGAACCGGAGTGATTTTTACCCACTCGCGAGCCGAAGATGGACTGGGCATGATGACTGGGGCACCAGCCTGAATCCTCCTGCAACGCAGGACGATGGCGGAGTAGGCTTTCCGCAACTTGAGAATTTCCGCTATTTGCCTGAAATCAATACCTTCACGCACCTGGTTCACTTGAATAGAATCAAACCAAGCGTAAGCCTTTCAGGCTCCGGGTAATCTTGGACCATGCCGGACACGATTCAATGAGCGATATCGAGCAGACCAGCCTGCTGTATTACCAGTCCTCGGACTGCTCGGCGCAATGGGGCGATTTCCTGAAGACGCTGGCGTCCGAACTCGACGCTCAGATGAGCGCCGAGGAGAATCGCGCCTTTTTTTATGTGCTCGGCGCCCGCCTGGCGGATCGCCTGAGCCTGCCGCAGGCCGATACGCTTGAAGCGCTGGAACAAAGCATCAATGTTCAGCTGCGCAGCATCCGCTGGGGCTGGACCCGGATTCGGGATATTCATTCGAGTCTGGAGATCGTTCATGCCTGCGCGCCGATGCGGCAGGCGTTCGGCGATGCGGCGATGTCGTGGTCCGGTGGTGTCCTTGAAGGCCTGTATGCCGGCTGGTTGAAGCAGCTCGGCGCTGGAGATGAACTGCAGCTGCGTCAGGTCGGTCAGGCCGAAGGGCCGAGCGATGCTTTGCGTTTCCGGCTTGCACATCCCAGCCTCTTCGTCTGAGGTCGATACATCATGTCGGACCAGGGAAATGACGATATCAAGCAGTTATACGGACACCTGGGGCTCGATCCGCGAAGTTACCGCGAGATTCGTGACGACAGGGCGGAAAATCCCGAAGCAGGAAAATCCGGAGATTGGTCGCTGCTGAGAGCGGTACGCTCACGCCTGGACCAAGGCGCGCCAGCACCGCAGGCTCCGCCGGCAGCATCACCGACGATACCGCCACCAGATGCGCGGCCCGATTCGGCGCAGCAAGCATCCTTCGTCCCACAGGTACCCCAGGCTGCTCGTGTCGAGCCGACGTTGGCGCCAACGCCGGTTGCGGGCAGGGAATCTCTGGCGGCCAGCCTGTTGGCGAGCCTCAAGGCATATGAGGTGGACCACGCCGCGCAGCGCGCGGCCAGTCCAGCAGCGGCCGAGCCGGAACCGATGGGCGCCGAACACACGCGCAGTGAAGCCCCGCCCGCTCAAGCAGCGGCCGAGCCGGGTGCTTCGCAGCCGCCGGTGGCCTCACCTGAAGACGGTCGTTCGATCGAGGTGTCACTGCGCTCGGCCATCTGGCCGTCGGTGCCGCCAAGCAGTCCGGCCCAGCCTGCGGCGGTGCCGGAGCCGCCGACCGCCGAGTCAGCACCTCCGCCGGCGCCCGGGCCGGAGCCCCAATTTTCGTCAACGTCGGCGCAGCCGCCGGCGTCCTCGTTGATGCGTGGTATATCGGGCGGTTTGGCGGACGGTCTGGCGGACGGTCTGGTTTCGACGTTCCGACGCCTGGAGGCTCCGCGTCCGCTGACCAATCCGGACCTGGCCAGGTTACGGCTGAATTACGGCGCCCGCAGCGAGGCTCACGGCGTGTCGCAGCCCAGGGATGCGAATCTGCGAGAGGTATTCGCCCGCCTGAAACGGGTCGGCGATGATCACTGACGCTCCGGGTTCGCACGCGGCGGTGGATATGCCTCGAACGAGGGTCGATAGCGCGCGCGTGATCGCGGTGCTGTCGCCCAAAGGCGGCGTGGGCAAGACCACGGTCGCCGCGAACCTGGCGGCGGAGTTGGCGCAAGCCGGAAAGCAGGTTTATCTGGTGGATCTCGATTCGCAGAACGCGGCGCGCCTGTGCTTTCGTACCGACTTCTGTGATCCGGTGGGCCACGCCCCAGGCTCCAGAAACGGCGCGGCGTGGTCGGAATGCTGTCGCGGCACTGATCGCGGTGTGATCTGTGTTCCGTTCGGGATTGTCGGTGAGAGTGAACGCGCCTGCTACGAACGCACGGTTGCGTCCGACCGCCATTGGTTGAGCAAGGGCCTGGCCTCCCTGCATGCTCCGGACGACGCGATCTTCGTCATTGATACGCCACCGGGTGGCTCGGTGTTTCTGCCGCAGGTGCTGTCGAATGCCGGTGTGGTGCTCAGCGTGGTGCTGGCCGACGCAGCCTCGTTCGCGACCCTGCCGACGATGGAGCGCTGGCTCAGCGACTTTCGTGATCGCGCTCCGGCACGGCAGCGTTCGTTCTATCTGGTCAACCGCATGGACGATTCGCGCCCTTTGCGGCGCGACGTCCATGCCGCCATGCGCGAACAATTGGGGTATCGAATGCTTGGCGGCGTGATTCATTTTGACGGTGCCGTGGAAGAGGCGCTTGCCTCACAATTGCCTGTGGCCGCCTATGACCCGCAGGCACGGGCGGCACGGGACTTCCGCGAACTGGCTGCCTGGCTGATGTCCATCCTATGAATCTTGATCGGACGAAGGGGGGATCGTGAGGGAACGGCTGAGTCAATGGCAGGCCACCGACTGGCTCGACAAGCCCTGGGTGATGTGGGTGGCACTGGTCTTTATGTCAATCCCGGCCTTGATGGTCGTGACAACACCATTGAGCCTGGCCTGGCAGGCGGTGTTTGCGATCGGAGCCAGCTTGGCAGCAATGCGGATGCGCCACATTGAAGGGCAGCTGATTTCGATCGCACTGATGGTGATCAGTCTGCTCGCCAGTTCCCGTTACATCTATTGGCGGCTTACCGAATCAGTCAGCTTCGATCAGCACCGTAGTTTTACCGACATGTTCTTCGCGGTCGGCCTCATCGGGGCCGAGCTGTACGCGTTCATGGTGCTGGCGCTGGGATTTTTTCAGGTGGTCTGGCCGCTGCACCGCAAGCCGGTTCCGCTGCCGGATGACCAATCGCTTTGGCCCAGCGTCGATGTGTTCATTCCGACTTACAACGAGCCTCTTTCAGTGGTGCGGCCCACGGTGCTGGCGGCCATGGAAATGGACTGGCCGGTCGACAAGTTCAGGGTCTATGTGCTCGATGACGGTCGTCGCGAGGAGTTCAAGACGTTCTGCGCCGAGGTGGGTGTCACGCATATCACGCGCAATGATTCCAAGCACGCCAAGGCCGGCAACATCAATCGGGCGCTGGAGAAGACGTCCGGCGAATTCATCACCATCTTCGATTGCGATCACGTCCCCACACGCTCGTTCCTGCAGCTCACGCTGGGTCTGTTCCTGCACGATCCAAAAATGGCGCTGGTACAGACGCCTCACCATTTCTTTTCGCCCGACCCGTTCGAGCGCAATCTGCGCACTTTCCGCAAGGTGCCCAACGAGGGTGAGCTGTTCTATGGACTGTTGCAGGATGGCAACGATCTCTGGGATGCCACCTTCTTCTGCGGCTCCTGCGCCGTCATCCGTCGTGAAGCGTTGCTCGAAGTCGGAGGCATCGCCGTCGAAACCGTCACCGAGGACGCTCATACTTCGCTGAAGATGCACTCGCGCGGCTGGCGCAGCGCCTACATCAATATTGCGCAGGCGGCCGGGCTGGCGACCGAGTCCTTGTCCGCGCATGTCGGGCAGCGCATCCGCTGGGCACGCGGCATGGCGCAGATATTCCGAATCGACAACCCGCTGTTCAAACGCGGCCTGAAGTGGTTCCAGCGTCTGTGCTACTTCAACGCGATGATGCACTTCTTCTACGGTCTGCCGCGTATCGTGTTCCTGACGGCGCCCTTGTCGTACCTGTTTTTCGAGGCGCATATCATCGATGCGCCGGCGCTGACGATTCTTGCCTATGCCGCGCCGCATTTGATCCTGGCCAACATGACGAACTCGCGTCTGCAGGGACCGTTCCGGCACTCCTTCTGGGCAGAAGTCTATGAGTCGGTACTCGCGACCTATATTCTGATTCCGACCACCATGGCCGTGATCAACCCCAAGCTCGGCACCTTCAACGTGACCGCCAAGGGCGGCATCGTCGAGAACGAATATTTTGATCAGCAGATCGCCAAGCCTTATGTGGTGCTGCTGCTCCTCAATACGGTGGGGTTGATCGTCGGGGTGGGGCGACTGTTCGTCTGGAACACCAACGAAACCGATACTGTACTGCTCAACATGGCGTGGACGATCTACAACCTGCTGATCGTCGGCGCCGCATTGTCGGTCGCCTGGGAGCAACGACAGATTCGCAAGGCGATCAGAGTCGAAGCCGAACTGCTGGCAGGGCTCGCTCTGCCGGACGGTCGGGTGTTCACGACCAAGACCTTCGATCTGTCGGAAACCGGGACGTCCCTGACCTTGCCAGAGGGCGTGGAGGTCGCGCACGGAACGATCGTTGAAGTGGCATTGGCACCGGACTATCGAGAAGTCTGGATGCCGGCCGAAGTGGTACGCGCTGTGGGAGGGCGCGTCGGGCTGAGATTCGGCAAACTCGATGTCGAACAGGAAAAGCAGTTGATTTATGCGATCTTCGGTCGAGCGGACGCTTGGGTCAGTTGGTCGGAGGACCGTGGCATGGACGTGCCGTCCGCGTCGTTCAAGGAAATTCTGGGTATCGGTGTATCGGGCATTGGTCGCCTGATCGCCATGGGGAGCAAATCGGTGAAGAATGCATTGGGAATCAAGCGCCGGAGCAAGCTGGCGTCCTGGCTGCTGGTGGTCGCGGCGTTGTCGGCGCTGGGCGTGGCACCGGACAGCCATGCGCAGTCTGCGGCGCAGGTGTCGGCGCAGCAGCAGGCCGCCGCTTCCGCCGGAGCGGGCAAACCAATGAAGGATCAGGCCACCACCGATCGCGTGATCCGCTCTCATACCCGGCAGCTGACACTTGAGGATCTCGGCATTTCGCGGCCGATTCGTTTGCGCGGCCTGCAGGGGGAGGTCTCCGTTCCGGTCAACGTGCGTGATGACGAGATCGTCACGCGGGCGCGCCTGCACCTCGAGTTTGCGCATTCGCCGTCCTTGCTGTGGGATGTCTCGCACCTCAACGTACTGGTCAACAACGAACTGGCGGGCACGCTGCCGATTTCGGCCGAAACCGCCAGTGGAACCGAGCGCACGATCGATATCGACCCGCGCCTGTTCGTGCAGTACAACCAGATCACGCTGCAGCTGATCGCGCACTACCGTTATGAGTGCGAAGACCCCGCGTACACCAGTCTCTGGGGTGTCGTCAGTAACCAGACCGTGCTTGAGCTCGATACCGAGCCCTTGTCTCTGTCGAATGACCTCAACCTGCTGCCGTCACCGTTCTTCGATGGCCGCGACACGCGTCGTTTGACGCTGCCGTTCGTCTTTTCCGGCACGCCGACCCTCGACGCGCTTGATGCGGCGGGCGTGACCGCCTCGTGGTTCGGCGCGATGGCGAACTATCGCGGAGCGGAATTTCCAACCTACATCGACAGCCTGCCGCCCGGCCATGGCGTCGTGTTCGTGGTGGGGGGGCGCGGACCAGCAGGACTGCGTCTGCCGAGCAACAACGCCTCGGCCAGCATTTCGATCGTCGACAACCCGAAGACGCCGGGCGCCAAGCTACTGGTCATCCAGGGGGCTGACGGTCTGGCGCTGAAGCAGGCCGCGCGTGCGCTGGCCATGGGGTCCGAGGCTTTGGCCGGACCGTCGACGGCGATTCGTGAGTTCAGTGAGCCCGAGCCCCGTGAGCCCTACGATGCACCGCGCTGGATTCCGACCGATCGTCCGGTCGAGATTGGCGAAATTGCGGAGTCCTGGCAACTCGAGGCCAGCGGCCTGTATCCGGACACGATCCGCATCAACTTCCATCTGCCGCCGGACCTGTTCACCTGGCAGTCCGACGGCATGGAGGTGAACCTCAAATATCGCTATACGCCGACCGTGGGCAGCAAGTCCACGCTCAACGTCAACATCAACGATGGTTTTGTCGAGGCGATCGCCTTGTCCTATCTCGATGAGGAAGGCGCTTCGGCCGACCGGATCAATCTGCCGTTCGTGTCGTCGTTCGCGGCCGTCAACGAAGCCAAGGTCAGCATTCCGGACTACAAGATCGGTGGTGACAATCAGCTTCAGCTGCAGTACTACTTCGAACGCAAGAAGGAAGGACAGTGCAAGGACATCGTCCTCGACAATCTGCGCGGTGTGATCGACGAGGATTCAACCGTCGACCTCAGCGACATTCCGCACTATGCCTTCCTGCCTGATCTGGCCCTGTTTGCCGACGGCGGCTTTCCGTTCTCGCGACTGGCCGACCTCTCGGAGACCGGAATTGTCCTGCCGAGCAACATCACGCCGCAGGAAATCAGCGCCTATTTGCTGGTGATGGGGCGTCTCGGCGACGTGACCGGCTATCCGGCGATTCGTTTCCAGTTGGTACACGCCGATCGCATCTCCGAGCTGAGCGATCGCGACATCCTGGTGTTCGGCGCCGCCGGTAACCAGCCGCTGCTCGAACAGTGGGCCGACTACATGCCGATGACGGTGGCACGCGGCGAAACCCGGCTGCGCGTGATCGGACCGGTGGAACGTCTGCGTGCCCGGTGGGAAGGGCGTGATGTCGAGGGCGCGATCAATCATGCGGGCCGGGTGATTCTTGAAGCGGGCCGTTCGCTCGGCGGCGTCATGAGCTTCGAATCGCCCCTGTCGTCCGGACGTACCGTGGTGGTGCTCACCGCCGGCGACTCGGACCGCTTGCTCGACGTCGCCCGCATGTTCACAGATTACGGCAAGGTGCCGTTCGTCCAGGGTGATCTGGTGCTGCTCAATGGCGACGAGGTCAACCACTACAGCCTCGAGAACCAGTACGCCGTTGGCCGCCTGCCGTTCTTGCTCGGCCTGCGCTGGTGGCTGTCCCAGCAGCCATTGATACTCGTGATTTTCGTGGTGGTGATCGCTCTGTTGATGGCGGCCATTCTGTTCCGCCTGCTGCGCCGCATGGCCGCTGCGCGGAAGGATGGCCGCGCCTGATCGGGGCGCGGGCTCACCTGGGATTTGCTCGCGATGCGCAAAGTGCTTGTCGGCTTGGTGGCGATCGTGCTGCTCGCGATCGGCGCATGCCTGGCGATGAACTGGTATGCCGCGCGCCCATGGAAGGCGTGGCAGGCATTTGCGCGGGTGTTCGTGCAGCCGGACGGACGCATTGTCGACCGCACAGCCAATGCACGGTCGACGTCGGAGGGACAGGCCTACGGACTGTTCTTCGCGCTGGTCGCGAATGACCGGCAGGTTTTCGATGCGATACTCGCCTGGGCCCGAGACAATCTGGCCGGGGGCGATCTGACGGGGAGCCTGCCAGCCTGGCTTTGGGGCCAGGGCGATGACGGGACATGGGGTGTGATCGATGCCAATCCCGCCAGTGATGCAGATCTGTGGATGGCATACAGCCTGATGGAGGCCGCCAGACTGTGGGACGCGCCGCGCTACGAGGAAATCGGGCGCGCGATTCTGTGGCGGGTCAAGGCCCACGAGGTGATCGACACGGCGGCCGGCCCGATGTTGCTGCCGGCGCCCGAAGGCTTCGCACTCAAGCCCAATGGCTGGCGCTTCAATCCCAGCTACCTTCCGGAGTTCCAGATCCGCTATTTCGCCATGGAAGATCCATCGGGACCTTGGTCGCGAGTCTGGGGCACATACACCGACATGCTGGCGCAGGTCACGCCAGCCAAGGTAGCTCCGGACTGGTTCGAGTGGTACCCCGAGCAGGGAGCCCAGCAGGACCGAAAGACCGCCGGTATCGGAAGCTACGATGCGATCCGAGTCTACCTGTGGGCAGGAATGACGCCACAACCGACGCTGTCGCCATCGATGCTGGACGGTTATGCGGAGCTGATTCGGATGCGCGGACTCCCGCCGGAACAGGTGCAGGTGACGACGCGCGGCATCAATGGGGGGAATCCTCTTGGATTTTCAGCAGCCGCCTTGCCATATCTACATGCCTTGAATGAAGATAGGCTCTTAGAAAGGCAAGAAAAGCGTTTGATTGAAAACAGAATTGCAGCTGATGGCGAGGGCGGGGCGGAATCTGGGAGCCTGGGTGATCCTGCGCATTACTACGATCAGGTCTTGGCCCTGTTCGGTGAGGGATGGGTCGCGGGCCGCTTTCGGTTCGGCGACAACGGTCAACTCGAGACAAGATGGGAGCAATCGTGCTGCGGCGTATTTTCGCGCTGACGGGTCTGACCGTCGGACTGCTGATGGGCGCCGCTGTTTGCGGCGTCGCAGGCGCGGCCGAGGGTGATGCCCAACTGCAACCGCTGATTGCCCAGGCGCATTACTGGGAGGACCGCGGTCGCTATGATCTCGCGCGGGAATCCTGGCTCAAGCTGCTGCGCGTGCAAGCCGACGACGCACAGGCGCTGGAGGGTCTGGCGAAGGCCGAGGCGCGCAGCAACAAGCCGGAGGCGGCCGGGGTCTACCTGGAGCGGCTCAAGGAAGCGCATCCCAAGCACCCCGCGATTTCCCGGATCGAAGCCGCGATTCAGCAAGGCGCCATCGATCAGACCAAACTCGAAGAACCCCGAGGCCTCGCCCGGCAGGGGCGTTATCCGGAGGCGGTGGAGTCCTATCGCAGGCTGTTCGGCGGTGAAGTTCCCGGCGGCCGCCTGGGTCTCGAGTACTACCAGACCCTGGCGGGTGTCGACGGCAAATGGGGCGAGGCCCGACAGGGCATTGAGCGACTGGCCAAGGACTACCCCGATGACCCGGTCTATCGTCTGGCGCTGGCGCAGCACCTGACCTATCGCGAGGATTCGCGCCGCGACGGCATCAGTCGCCTGGCACAGCTCGCCGACAATGCGGCGGTGTCGGTGCAGGCGCGGCAAGCATGGCGCCAAGCCTTGCTTTGGTTGTCCACGGACTCCAATGACCGGCGCTACTATCAGGCTTACCTCGACGAATACGGCAACGATCCGGAGGTTGCCGCCAAGCTGCGCAGCGTGCAGGAGGCGGTGGCCAGCGTCACACCGCAGGCCGACCCGCGTGTTGCCGAGGTGCAGGAAGCGTACGAATCATTGAATGGCGGCGAACTGGCCGCCGCATCTGCTCGTTTCGAGGACTTGCTGCTCGACGATCCGCGCGACGCCGATGGACTCGGCGGTCTGGGCATCGTACGGCTACGCCAGCAGCGTTTTGCCGAAGCGGCTTCGCTGCTCGAACAAGCCAGCATTGCCGACCCCAAGCGCTCGCAGCGCTGGTCGGAAGCCCTGTCCAGTGCACGGTTCTACGCGCTGGTAAGGGAGGCGGAAACGGCGCGTCAGGCGGCGCAGCCGGTACGCGCCGAGCAATTGCTGCGCAGCGCACTCGCCGCGGATGGCGTCGACGACGACTCGGACGTGCGCAGCACCCTGGCTGACGTGCTCGCCGAGCAGGATGAAATCGGCGAAGCCGAACGGCTTTATCGTCAAGTCTTGTCGCGTCACCCCGACAACATGAATGCGACACGCGGACTGGTCGGCTTGCTCACACGCAGCAATCGGATTCAGGAAGCGATCCAGCTGGCGGAACGCTTGCCGCCCGAACTGCGCAACCAGATCGGCAGCCTCAGTCAACTCAAGGCGCAATATCTAAGGGATCAGGCAATCGAGGCGACCGAGGCCGGTGAGCAGCAGGGCGCCGAGAACCTGCTCAAACAGGCGCTGCTGCTCGATCCGAACAGCGTCTGGGTGCGCCTCGATCTGGCACGCATCTACCAGCAACAGAAGCGCACGCGTGAAGCCAACACCCTGGTTGACGGCATTCTGTCCGGCAACCCGAACATGGGCGAAGCGATTTTCGTCAAGGCCTTGCTGTTATCGGAACAGCAACGCTGGTATGACGCGCTGCAACTGATGGAGCAGATCCCGCTGTCGACGCGTGACACCGGCATGGTGCAGCTGCAGCATCGGCTGTGGGTGCGTTACCAGACGGAACGCGCCGGTGTTTACGCCCGGTACGGTCGCACCCAGGATGCGCTGGATCTGCTGCGCCGGGTGGAACCGCAGGTCGACAACGCCCCCGAACTGCTGGGCGCACTGGCCACGGCCTATGCCGAAGTCGGTGACGAGGGCAGGGCGCTGGGTTATATCCGCGCGGCGCTGTCCGGTACGCCGGATCCCGATCCGGGGCTGCGCCTGCAATACGCCTCGCTCTTGTTCAAGCTGCGACAGGACGCGGAGTTCGAGGTGGTGATGACCGATCTGGTGCAGCGCGGCGGCTTGACCCAGCAACAGGCACTCGATCTGGCCAATCTGCGCGTGGCCTATCGCCTGCGTCAGGCCGACCTGGTGCGCGAGGAAGGTGATCTTGCGCGCGCCTATGACTATCTGGCGCCGCTGCTGCAGGTGAACCCCAATGATCCGCGGCTGCTGATGGCGCTGGCGCGCCTCTACAACGATTCCGAAGAATACGACCACGCCGCGCAGATCTACGATCGGGTACTGCAGACCGATCCGGAAAACCTCGACGCCTACAAGGGCTCGATCGGCGCCGCCCTGGCACGCAACGATCTGGAAGCCGCGAACCAGCTGTTGAACGAGGCGTTCAATTTGGACCCACAGAACGCACGCCTGTATGCCTTGGCCGGGCGGCTGGCCCGGGCGCGCGGCGAAGACGGGCGCGCGCTGGAGTATTACCAACGCGCCCTGGCGCTGGATGCGCAGCAGGGTGCCCAGGAGTTCGGGGGACGCTATGCGCCGCAGTTGTATCTGTTGGATCCGGCTGCGGCTGGCAGCCGGGTGCTTCCGGCCCCGAGCGATCGTGGTGGTTTCGGTTTTCGTCCCTCATCTGCGCAGAGCCCGAGGCGCAGTGATTCGGCGCGGGCGCGTGAAGCGGCCTGGCAACCGGCACGCGGCGGCGGCTACCTGATCAAGACCGCGGCACCGCGACGCTCAGCCGAGCCCCAGAAGTCCGAGATTCCGGAAGAGAGGGTTGAGCCGATTCCAGGAGTCTCGGTCGATCAAGGCATTCGGCCCAGCATCTACGGCATCGAACCGGCACCGATGCGAGCCGGACCCGAGCCGGTGACAGCGCAGACCAGGCCTGCATCGCAAACCGGGGCGGATGCCCCGCGCGCTCATGAGATACCCGGCGTGTTTCTCAAGCTGTCGACGCAGTCCAATGGTGAACGCGTCACACGATCAGCGGAGACGCCGTGGACGCTACCGCCGCCACCGTCCACCCGTTCCGGCAACGCTGCCGTCCCGCAGCAGATGGAGACCTTGCAGGGGCCGCCGTTCCCACCTCCAAGGCTGAGTCAGCGACCGGATTACCGGTCCGGGTCCGAATCTTCACTGTCCGCGCCGGCCACCATGCCGGCGCTGCCGACTTATTCGGCGCCATCGACGCGCCACGAGCTCACCACCGCACCGGATCCGAACTATCAGTTCATGCCTGAGGTCAGCCGTTCGACGGCCACCTCCGGACCGGCGCCAGCGCCGATGGCACCGGGCTCGCAGGCCCCGCTTTATCCGCCGTCGTCCCAGCCGGCAGTGACTTCGTCGACCTACCGCCAGACGACCAGCACCCAAGTTCAGCCGTACTCGCGTTCCTATACCGAGCCGGCGCCGGTGGTTCCGTCGAATGCGGTCCCGGCCTCGGCCTACCCCTCGACATCGACGATCCAGCAGAGCAACGGAACGGTTTCGATTCCTTACGGTCCGCTGGGCAGTAACGCCAGCGTGGTACAGACTGGCCCGTCGTATTACCCGTCGAAATCCGGCGGCACGCAAACCCAGAGCCGCAGTGAGGTCTACACGCAGGGACAGGCTCAGACCGTTCGTCGCTTCGATCCACCGAGTGGACAGGCTCCGTACCCGGCGGGCGGGCTGCCGCCCGCATCGGCGCCGCGCATGAGCACGCAGCTGTCGTCGTCCAGCGGCGACCCGGCGCTGCGCCGCGAGTTGTCGCGGGAGATCAATGATATTCGCGGTGCCTATGTCAGCCAGCCGGCACCGCAGGCGCCCGTCATGAGCTATGGCAATGATCCGGCGCTGACGGTGCCGAGCTTCGCACGACGCGAACTGCCACCGACACGCGAACGCAGCGACCTGATCCGCGAGATCGAGTCGATCGAGGCGAACCGCGCGGCCAATGCCGGACTCGGCGTGGCCTTGCGCAACCGTGACGGTCAGAGTGGCCTGGGGCGCTTGCTGGACATCGAACTTCCGGTCGAGGCAAGCATCGCCGGCACCGAGGCCGGGCGTTTCGCCCTCCGCGCCGTTCCGGTGTTTCTCGATGCCGGCTCCGTGTCCGGGCGCGATCAGCTTCTGTTCGGGGCCATGCCGCTGGTCGACGACGCCACCAGTTATCGATTCGCACAGGATGCCAGCGGCGTTGCCGTCGGCGGCGTCTATTCGATCGCGGACTTGCGTCTGGACGTGGGATCGTCGCCGCTCGGATTTCCGGTGGAGACCATCGTTGGTGGGCTGCAATGGAAGCCGCAGGTCGACAATGTGTCGTTCAAGATCGATCTGTCGCGCCGATCGGTGACCGACAGCCTGCTGTCTTACGCGGGCACGCGCGATCCCGCCACCGGCCGCGTCTGGGGTGGCATCACCCGCACCGGTGGCCGCATCGACATGTCCTACGATCTTGGGCGTTATGGCGTCTACGTCAACGGCAGCTACCACGTGCTCGATGGCGAGAACGTCGACCAGAACAATGCCTTCGAAGCCGGTGGCGGTTTCTATACGCGTGGCGTGCAGCGTCGCGGATTCCGCGTGACCTACGGCCTCAATCTCACGACGTTTTTCTACGACAAGAATCGCCGCTACTACACCTTTGGTCATGGCGGCTATTTCAGTCCACAGTTCTACATGAGCGTGGGCGTGCCGTTCGAGATCAGCGGATCGCGTGAGCGCTTCTCGTACCGGATCGGCGGCGCGATCGGTCTGCAGGCGTTCAAGGAGGATGGTGCCGCGCTGTTCCCGACCGATGCCGGGCTCCAACTCGCGGTGGAAGATCTGCTGCTGGACAGCGATGACGAGGATCTGGTCAGTGGTTACAGCGACAGCAGTCAGAGTGGTGTCGGCTACAACTTCAGCGGCGCCTTCGAATACCTGATCGCGCCACAGCTGACGGCCGGTGCGTTGCTGAGTCTGGACAACGCCAAGGACTACAATGAATCCTTGGTCATGGGCTATGTCCGTTACTGGTTCTCGGCACAACCGCGCGTATCGTCACCGCCGACGATGCTGCGCCCGTACTTCAATTTCGGGAGCGACTGAGCATGAAGCCGCCAATCCTGCCGTTCTGCCTGGCCGCCCTGGTGCTGGCCTCCTGCGCCGCCGACGACCCCCGGGCCGAAGGGCTCAATGTTCGCGCGCCCTATGGAAGCGTGGCAGGACAAGGCGCTGTCGCGAGCGGGTCGCCGGGCTCGTCCTATTCGAACATGGGACGACAGAGCCTGGCACAAGGCCAGCCTGAGCGGGCCGCGTATCAATTCGAGGAGGCGCTCAAGGTCAATCCCTTCGATCCGGTGGCGCTCAACAACCTGGCCGTGGCCAAGGCCGAGCAGGAGGACTACCACACCGCAGTCGATCTGCTCAGTCGCGCCGCCCGATTGGCGCCGGATGACGTGGAGATCGCCGCCAATCTGGCGCGGCTCCGCAACTGGGTCAACAGCGAGGCACTCAGTGGTGTCGACTCCGAGGACTGGAGTGGGCAGGCCGATCTTTCGGCTCTGCCACCACCGCCGCCCGACCTGTGGAATCCGCAGGTCTATCGCTAGGCTTTTCGCGCTTCGCGGCAACGATTCCCCAGGACAAGGAACGCCTCAGGACGAACAGATCGCCCGTTGGATGAGGACAGCCCGACCATCCTGATTGTCGGAGTATCCCTGCCACACGGCGATCCAGGCCGAGGCGGAGATCGGGCCAGGCGCCAGCCGCGGGACGGCGTCCATGGCGATATCCGCTTGCGGCTGGAGCGTGAACCTGCCTTCGTCGACCCGGACCGCAGGCCCGCGGGCTGCGCCGCCAGCCGAAAAGGTCCGCAACTTGATCGGCAGCACCAGTATTTCGCGATCACGACCCTTGAAGTCGACGTGCCGCAGTTCCTGCTACACGTTTTCGTAGGGAAAGACGTGGGCCGCGGCAGCGCTAGTCGCGCACAAGCCCATCAACGCGGCCGGTAGAAAACGGACTCCTTGGCGCTCAAGCCTGGCGGTCATGCTGTCCTCTCCCTGGCACCCTCTGCGAGCGAGTATGGCGAGCCCGACTGCGCTCGGTTATTCTTGCCGGATTGGGGAGTAGCCGTCCCGCGCAATGCGGGAGGGTGCGTCAACATGCTTGGCCGCTGCATCACATAGGCCATGGCGCACCCAGCCGGAGAACCGGTGTGGCGAGACCAAGGTTGACGTGAAGCGGCCACCGGGCGGGCTTCGCGCACCTTGTCTCGTATCCACTTGCCCGGTTCAGGAATCAAAATCTGATGGAAGCTTTCTGGATCGCCACCGGTACCGTTTTCCTCGGGGAACTCGGTGACAAAACGCAGCTGCTCGCGGTCATGCTCGCCAGTCGCTTTCGGCGTCCATGGATCGTGGTGGCCGGCATCCTGTTGGCGACGGTGCTCAATCACGCCGTGGCCGGGCTCGCCGGTAGCTGGATCAGGACCGTGCTGCCGGACGAATGGCTGCATTGGATCGTCGGCCTGTCATTCATCGCTGTTGGCCTTTGGGCGATCAAGCCGGATGGGATCGACGAATCCGAAGCGCAGCGCAGTGGCCGCAGCGTGCTGTGGATCACCGTCGTCAGCTTCTTCCTGGCCGAGATCGGCGACAAGACGCAGATCGCGACGACGGTGCTCGCGGCCCGTTTTGACGACTTACTCCAAGTGGTGGCCGGCACCACCAGCGGCATGCTGCTGGCCGACGTTCCGGTGGTGTTTCTCGGTGCCGCGATTGCCACCCGTCTGCCGTTGACGGCAATCCGCTGGACCGCCGCCGGCCTGTTCGTAGTGCTGGGCGTCACGACCCTGATCTGGGGCGGAACCTGGCTGGGTGTCGGGGCGGGGCAGGCGGGTTAACGGCCATGAGTTGCATCTCCACCCCCGGAAGATGAAGCATGTGAGTGCATCGCTCAGCAGCTGTTACCGACGTTAGAGGCGCCAGGGGTGGCGCTTGGCGAAGGAGCCGCATGCTGATCGGGCTGGTTTCGTGCTCCTTTGGAGTCGCGAAGCTTTGCTGTGCTCGCAACCCCGCGTTGTTTCACACCAACCGTTCCCCTTGCCGGGGCGGTAGAGGACTTCCACCTCCAAGCTGCTGCGCCCTGCCGGGCGCACCAACGAAAAAGCCGCACCGGAATCCAGTGCGACATTCTTCGAGTCCGCGTCGCTGGCGGCTCAGCGTTCCAGCAGCTTGAGCTTGTCCGGCTTGTCTTCCCACTGCTTGGCGTCGGCCGGAGGCTCCTTGCGCTCGGTGATCACCGGCCATTTCGGTGTCAGCTCCGCGTTGAGTTCCTTGTAATGCGCCTGTTCCGCCGGCAGATCGTCTTCCGCGAAAATTGCGTTCACCGGGCATTCCGGTTCGCACAGCGTGCAGTCGATGCATTCCTCGGGATCGATCACCAGAAAGTTCGGGCCCTCATGGAAACAGTCCACCGGGCAGACTTCCACGCAGTCCGTGTACTTGCACTTGATGCAGTTCTCGGTAACAACGAAGGTCATGGCGGTTCCGTTTATGGTCCTGGTGGATGCGTGGAGGCGCGCATTTTATAGATTCGCGACAGTTTTTGGGTACTTCAGTTGTGAGGTACTCCCAGCCAGCGTGCGAATCAGTCGCCCGAGCCCGTCGAGACTTCGCGGCGCGACGGATCCAGTGGCCGGCGGCTGAGGTCCAGCGCGTGAAAATTCGTCTGTCCGGCCGCACGGTCGGCGAAGAAGAACTTGAGGCTGTGCCAGATCGTCGGAAAGGCGATCTCGTCCCAGGGAATCTCGTCTTCGCGCATCAGTTGCGTTTCGGAGCTTTCGAAAGTCGGATGATGCTTGTCGCTGCGCATGCGACCGCGATAGATCGCGTAGATCTGCGACACGTAGGGCACGTTGATGACCACGAACAGATCATCGATATCGACCTCGGCGCCGGATTCCTCCAGGGTTTCGCGCGCGGCCCCTTCGCCACTGGTTTCGCCCATTTCCAGAAAGCCGGCCGGGAAGGTCCACTTGCCCAGGCGCGGCTCGATCGCGCGGCGGCACATCAGCACGCGGTCTTCCCACACTGGCACGCAACCGGCAATGACCTTGGGGTTGCGGTAGTGAATCGTTTCGCAGTTGGGGCAGACATGGCGCGGCAGGTGGTCGTGTTCGGGCACCTGCAATTCCACGGCGTGCCCACATTCACTGCAGAACTTCACAGACCGCTCCGGCTTACGACGGGAGCTTGGGCAAAGGGCAGCGGGCAGCGATGAGACTGGATCATGGATCTGGGGCGGAAACGATCGGGTGGGCGCTGGCGCCACGGAGCGCGCCAAGTCGGTACAGAGTAGCAGTCAGCGGCGCGGCAGTGGAATTCACCTGAAAAATCGGTGAACATCCGTGAAAACAACGCACTGACCATCATGCGTGATCGAAGTATTTTTGGCGGCTGTCGCGGCTGCAGCATCGCTTGGCGGGCAATAAGCAGCTTCTGCCATATGAACAGATATGCTTGGATGCTTGGCGTGCCTCGCTCGCTGACCGACAGAAAGCCGCGCTGGACGCTCAGCTTGCTGGCGTGAATATCATTCAGCGGCAGGCTGGGGGCGCGAAGCTCTGCTTCTTCCAGGTAGATCAAAAGCCGTTGCCGCTATTTTCAAATCAGGAACCTGACCAGCATGTAGCTGATGTCAACCTGAAGTCAGGCAGTGAGCCTACGGCGCCGACCATGCGGGCCAAGCTCTTTGTCCACCGAGAATGCGTGTCGGAAGTGTGCCTGCATGCTAAGCCCCTCGCCTTGGGCGTCCTTGACCGCGATACCTTATGAGGTGACACGATACTATATCGTCAGGGCATCGACACACACCTTTCGGGAGCCCACTTAAAGTCAGGGAAGCTTGAGGGAGGCCATGAAGAAACTCGCATTGTTGCTGTTGCTCGGTACGCTGAGTCCGGTCGTGTTCGCGCAGGATGACGACGAATCCGAAGGTCTGTTCGGTCTTGGCCTGCCCCTGTACGTGGCGGTGGACTACGTGATCGACGCCAAATTGTCGGTCTCTGATTCGAACGTGTTTCCGGAAGAGGACTTCGATACCAACTTCTACGTCGCGCATGTCGGCACGCGTTACAAGGCGATCGGCTTCGAACTTCAGTACGGAATCGGCGAGGACGATAACGACGCCGATTACGTTGAAACCGACCAGTACTACGGGGCCTTCGTGGTACCGACCGGCACCGTACGCGACATGGTCGAGATCGCCTTTCCGATCGGCTATACCCGCATGACCCTGAAACAGGGTGATCTCGAAGACGACTTCGAAGGCGGCGCCTACGGCATCAATCTGCAACTGCCGCTGAAGCTGGTGTCCGACAGTCTGCCGGACCTGCGCATCGTCGTTGGCGCCATGGTCTATCAGCAGAACGCCAACAGCCGGATCTACGGCTGGCACGCCGGCTTGCGCTACGACTTCAAGATTTGAGATCAAGCTGAAACGAAAAAAGGCGGCTCGGGCGCCTTTTTTCGTGCCCGGCCAAACGCAAACGATGTATTGCAGGCACTGCACGACAGGTTCGCCCATGAGCGCAGAGCTTGAACCCAGCAACGCGTGGGCTCCCTTCTCCCTCCGGGAGAAGGGCTGGAAATGAGGATGCTTTTCGCCGACCCGTACGTCTCGGATCGGAACACGACCAGCAGTCGCAGCTGGCCCAAGCCAGCTTCGTCCACTGCGGGCAGCTCACGGCACCAATTAAAAAGGCCTGGCGTCAGCCAAGCCGGAGATCGAGCCGCCTCGGTTGGGGCGAAGAGGGTGGCCGCAGGTCCCCGGCCCCTGCGGAGGGGGCGGGACAGGGTGGGGGCGTCGAACCCTGTGTGCCCACGGCACCAATTAAAAAGGCCTGGCGTCAGCCAAGCCTTTTTAATTGGTGCCGGAGGTGGGAATCGAACCCACACTCGGGGCTACCGAACACGATTTTGAGTCGTGCGCGTCTACCAGTTCCGCCACTCCGGCTCTTCGTGGACGCGATGCACGCACCGCACTCGAAGGTCGCGCATTATATCGACCCTCCGTCATTTGAGAAGCAAAAGTTCATGCATCGCAAGGACTTCGACTACGTGCTGCCCGAAGAACTGATCGCGCAACAGCCGGTGGAGCCGCGCTCCGCCTCGCGATTGCTGTGCGTGGACGGCGAAACGCCGACAGACCGGCAGATGCGCGATTTCCCGTCGCAGCTGAACTCCGGCGATCTGCTGATCTTCAACGACACGCGCGTGATCCCGGCGCGCTTGTATGGGCACAAGGACAGTGGCGGCCGGGTCGAGATCATGGCTGAACGCCCCCTGGGCGGCGCTGAATTCCTGGCGATGATCCGTGCCAGCAAGACCCCGCGCACCGGCAGCCGGATTCGCATCAACGACAGCGAGCAGCAAGTGGAAGTGCTGGGGCGCCAAGGGGAGTTTTTCCACTTGCGCCGCGCCGATGGCGGTGACGCGATCGAGCTTCTGGAGGCGGCCGGACATATCCCGCTGCCGCCCTACATCACACGCGGCGACACCGAGGATGACCGCCAGCGCTACCAGACCCTGTTCGCCCGCGAACCGGGCGCCGTCGCCGCGCCCACCGCCGGCCTGCATTTCGACGACGCGCTGATCGACGCGATCCGCGCGCGCGGCGTCCGTATCGAAACGCTGACGCTGCACGTGGGCGCCGGCACCTTCCAGCCAGTGCGCGTCGACAATCTGGACGAGCACCGCATGCACGCCGAGCGCTTCGAAATCACCCTGAAGCTGATGGAGGCGATCGAACACACCCGAGCCCAGGGCGGTCGCATCGTCGCCGTGGGCACTACCGTGGTCCGTGCTCTGGAATCCGCTGCGCAGGAGGGCGGCCTGCGTGTCGGAGCCGGCGAGACCCGCTTGTTCATCACCCCCGGTTACCGCTTCCGCGCGGTGGATGCGCTACTCACCAATTTCCACCTGCCCGAAAGCACGCTGCTGATGATGATCTCCGCGTTCATCGGCTACGAGACCACGATGAACGCTTATCGCCATGCCGTGCAGCAGCGCTATCGCTTCTTCAGCTACGGCGACGCGATGTGGCTGCCGCATTGCCGTTCCAAGGCGCAGCGGGAATCCTGAGGCGCCCGCACGCTCCGCTTGCCGGTCGCGCGGCTGGCCTGCATCTTGCCGCTTCACCTTTTTTGGTCCGCGGCCCAGATTCCATGCGTAGCCTACTCTGTCTGTTGTTGCTTGCACCCGCTTCCTTGGTCTTCGCGGACGGACCACCGGATCAGTCCGCGAATGCGATCATCGAAGCGCTGCACATGCAGAAAATCCCAGACGAGGGCGCCTGGTTCGCGCCGAGCTATCGCAGCGAATTGCGCGTGCCACCGAGTGCACTGCCGAAACGCTACGGCGCGGCGCGTGACCTCGGCAGTGCGATCTACGCGCTGATCACGCGCCGCGATTTCTCGGCCATGCACAGGCTGCTTACCGACGAAACCTGGCACTTCTATGCCGGCGATCCGATCGAACTGTTGCTGCTCCACCCGGACGGACACAGTGAGCAGGTGCTGCTCGGTAGCGAGGTGCTGGCCGGGCAGCGGCCGCAGTTCACCGTTCCGGCAGGTGTCTGGATGGGCGCGCGGCCCGCGCGAGACACCGCCGATGCCTACTCCCTGTTCGGTTGCACGCTGACCCCCGGTTTCGACTACGGCGACTACGAGCCCGGCTACCGCGATCAACTGCAGGCCCGCTACCCGGCACAGGCCGAGCGAATCGCCGAACTGACACGCCCGCAATTTCTCACCGCACCGCCAGCGGAGGCTGCCCCAAGCGAAGCGGCTGTCGAATCGACACCGCCACGCCCGTTTCAGACTCAGGCGATCGCGGCCAGCGAACTCGCGCCCGGCGTTTCGCTGCGCGAACTGGTCGGCCGCAGCGCCGTCGTTCCGCGCGAGGATTACAGCGTGGCCCACTTCAGCCTGGAAGCCGGCAAGGGGACAGGCCAGAGCTACAACCGGGCGGGCAAGGAATTCTTCATCGTCACCGCCGGAGCGGGCACGGTAGCGGTAAACGGCACCGAATCACCGGTCAGCGCCGGCAGCATCGTGGTGCTGGACCCGGGCGTGAAGCATGCGATTTCGGCCGGCGCGGATCAGGGTATCGAGTTCTATGCGGTGACCGTGCCTGCCTTCAGTCGCGAGGACTACGTGCCTGTCGAGTGAGCTGCGAAAAAGGTGGCTGATTCAGTTTCCAGTTATCGACAGACATGTTGTGTCCAAAAGCAATTCTGGCGAGGGTCTTGCGAAATTCCCGCTGAAGTTGGGTTGAGAGCTTGCGCCAGCCGCGCGCTGGTCAAGTTGCGACCAATCCGGAAGCCTTTGACTGAAATCCGGATAACGATGTGGTCAAGAAGAGTCCATGTCTCGGTTTGGCGGGCACGGTGAACCCGGCGCCATCGCGCGCGGAGGGTGTGGACGGGGTCCGACGCCGGGGGCTAGGTGACCCATCGCAGCATTTGATCGGCGTTGAGTCGCTCCACCAAGTCCGAAGTCTGCGTCGGACATCGCCGGTGAGAAAATCAGGCTTGTTCTGGAATTTCGAAAGAGGCTCTTCTGACTATTTTTTCTGAGCGATGGCCGAGAAGAAGGCGCCCTGATCCGCAGCCGCCTGCTCGCAAATCTGCTTTACCGATGCGCGTGAGGCCATCGCTCGGTTGTAGTCGTCGAACTGCGGGATCGCCGCGCCGACGAGATCCTCGTTCCAGATCGCGAGGCAGCAGCGCTTCACCAGGTTCAGGTGCGGCCAGACGGCGCAATCCACGGCGCTCAATTCCGTACCCACGGCAAACGGTGCGAAGCTCAGCAGTCGGGCCAGAGCCGGCAGGTTCACATCGAGCTGTTGCCGCACTTCACGCTCCTGGCTCTCCGAACGCGGCGCGCGGAAGAACGCGGCCGGGTAGAGCCGCCGCGCCACCCATTCCACATAGAGTTCGCAGAACTGGATCGCCTCGCGCTGCTTGGCGCGCGTGAACGGATCTGCGCTATACAGCGGCGCTTGCGGATACTGATCGTCCAGATATTCCAGAATGGCTTGCGATTCGCTGATGCTGCCCTGTGGTGTGATCAGGAACGGCACCTTGCCGATCGGCGAGTCGGCGTAGGCCGCCGGCTCCAGCCACGGGAAGCAGCGCTGCTCGTCGTAGTCGATGCCTTTTTCCAGCAGGGCCAGGGCGATCTTGTTGTGGTAGTTGCTGGTGGCGAAGCCACGCAGGCACAGCGTGGGGGCAGGGGTGCTCATGCGCTGGGCAGCCTGTAGTCGGCGTACTGCTCACGCAGCTTGAGCTTCATCAATTTTCCGGTCGCGGTATGCGGCAGGTCTTCGGCGAACACCACGTCGTCCGGCATCCACCACTTGGCGATCTTGCCTTCGAACCAGGCCAGCATCCGGTCGCGGTCGAGGTCGGAATCCGGTTTGCGGATCACCACCAGCAGCGGGCGTTCGTCCCATTTCGGATGCTTGACAGCGATGGCCGCCGCTTCCAGCACATCCGGATGGCCGATCGCGATGTTCTCGAGTTCGATCGAACTGATCCATTCGCCACCGCTCTTGATCACGTCCTTGCTGCGGTCGGTGATCTGCATGAAACCCTCGGCGTCGAAGTTGGCGACATCGCCGGTGGTGAACCATCCGTCGCGCACGGATTGGTCGTCCGGCTTGCGGAAATAGCCGCTGGTGACCCAATGGCCGCGAATCTGAAGATTTCCGGAGGAGTTGCCATCGTGCGGCAGGGCTTCGTTGTCGGGGCCGGCGATGCGGCAGTCAACACCGAACAGCGGGCGGCCCTGCTTGCATTGAATCGCCAGCTTGTCCTCGGTCGACAGATTGCGCTGCGAATATTTGAGCGAGCCCGCGGTGCCGACCGGACTGGTCTCGGTCATGCCCCAGGCATGCATCACCTCGACGCCGTAGACCTCCTGAAACTCGCGAATCATCGACGCCGGCGCGGCCGAGCCGCCGACCGTGATCTTCTTCAGCGTGGAGAACTTGAGCCCGTGCTCACGCACATGGTTGAGCAGACCGAACCAGATTGTCGGCACGCCCGAACTGGCGGTGGTGCCGGTTTGCTCGAAGAATTCATAGAGGCTCTTGCCGTCCAGTCCCGGGCCCGGCATCGCCAACCGGTTGCCGACGATGGGCGCCGCGTATGGAATACCCCAGGCGTTGACGTGGAACATCGGCACCACTGGACATAGCGTGTCCGTGGCCTTGAGTCCCAATACATCCGGCACGCAGGTGGCAAGCGCATGCAGCACGGTGGAGCGATGCGAATACAGCACGCCCTTGGGATTGCCGGTGGTGCCCGAGGTGTAGCACAGCGAGGAGGCGAGCCGTTCGTCGAGTTCCGGCCAGGCGTAGTCGCCGTCCTGCGCGGCCAGCAGTTCCTCGTAGCAGAGCACGTCCAGCGCGGTGTCCGGCATGTGCGCTCGATCGGTCATCAGCACCACACGCGGCTGGCACTTGAACTGCCCGTAGAGCTTTTCGACCAGCGGCAGGAACGTGAGATCCACGAACAGCAGCCGGTCTTCGGCATGGTCCACGATGAAGGCGATCTGTTCGGCGAACAGGCGCGGATTGATGGTGTGACAGATCGCGCCGGTGCCGGAGATCGCGTAATACAACTCCACGTGCCGGTAATTGTTCCAGGCCAGCGTGGCGATGCGGTCGGATTCGTTCACGCCCAGCGCCAGCAAGGCCTTGGCAAGCTGGCGCGAGCGTTGTTCGACTTCGCTCCAATTGCTGCTGTGAAAGCCACCCTCGGTGAGTCGTGATTCGATTGCGGCATTGCCATGCCAGCGTGCGGCATGTTTCAGCAGTGCCGCGATATTCAGCGGCATGTCCATCATCAGGCCATTCATTTCGTCTCCTTAGCGGCATGCGTTGAAGCGTTCGGTCAGCGCTAGCATCCGGAATTGTCATGACCGATACGCAAGCCCGAATTCGCAAGGATTCGGCATCGCTCATTTCTTTACATCGATGAGGGGCGACGATAGCATCGGCTTCCATAAAAACGAAACAGTATTTCGCACAGCGAAACAAAATAAGTCTTTGCCGAATCCGCGACCGTCCCTGAAAGCTCGTGGTGCGAGGATTTCCGACTTTTGAGAGGAGCGAGCATGTCCGCAGTTGAGTACCGTATCGAGGGGCCGTGCGCCGTCCTTGTGATGCAGAACCCGCCAGTGAATGGCTTGGCCCAGGCGGTACGAACGGGCGTGATGGAAGCGCTGGATCGCGCGCTTGCGGACGCCGAAATCAAGGCGGTCGTGATCACCGGTAGCGGCGGGCATTTCTCGGGCGGCGCGGATATTCGCGAGTTCAACACGCCGAAGATGGAAGCCGCACCGAGCCTGCACGACCTCATCGCGGCGATCGAGCGATCCGCCAAACCTGTCGTCGCCGCGATCGAAGGCACCGCCATGGGCGGCGGCCTGGAGCTGGCGCTGGCCTGTCACTACCGCGTCGCCACCGGCAAGTCGGTGATCGCGCTGCCGGAAGTGAAGCTGGGCCTGCTGCCGGGTGGTGGCGGCACGCAGCGACTGCCGCGCGTCGTGGGCCTGGAGCTGGCGCTGAACATGATCGTTTCCGGCACGCCGGTGCCGGCCGCCAAACTGGCGCAGACCGAGTTGTTCGACGCCGTGGTCGAATCCGGCGCGGTGGCGGCCGCCAGCCAATTGATCGCGGACCGTCTCGCCGCCGGCGAAGTGCCGGTGCTGGTGCGCGACCGCAAGCTCGTGCACGCCGATGCCGAGGCCTTTCTCGACATCGCCAGACTCAATGTGCGCGCCATGGCCGGAGCTTATCCGGCGCCGATGGCCTGCCTGGAATGCGTGGCCGCGTCGACCAGCAAGCCGTTCGACGAAGGTCTGCGTTTCGAGTGCGAGCAGTTCACCTTGCTGATGAACGGCGAGGAATCCAAGGCGCTGCGTCACGCGTTCTTCAGCGAACGCGCGGCCAGCAAGATTCCGGATGTACCGTCGGACACGCCGCTGCGCCGCATCGACAAGCTGGGCGTGATCGGCGCCGGCACCATGGGCGGCGGCATCAGCATGAATTTTCTCAACGCCGGCATCCCCGTCACCCTCGTCGAGCAGAAGCAGGACGCGCTGGATCGCGGCGTGGCGACGATGCGTGGCAACTACGAGCGCTCGCTGAAGAAGGGCAAGCTCAGCCAGGACAAGCTCGATACACGCATGGCCTTGCTCACGCCGTCCCTGTCGATGGAGGCGCTGGCGGACTGCGATTTGATCATCGAAGCGGTGTTCGAGGAGATCGGGGTCAAGCAGCAGGTGTTCGAAGTGCTGGATGCGATCGCCAAGCCCGGCGCGATCCTGGCTTCGAATACTTCCACGCTGGATGTGGACCGGATCGCTGGATTCACCCGGCGGCCGGCCGATGTGTTGGGCATGCATTTCTTCTCGCCGGCCAACGTCATGAAGTTGCTGGAAGTGGTGCGCGGCAAGGCCACCGCCAAGGACGCCCTGGCCACGGTCATGGCGCTGGGCAAGAAGATCGGCAAGACCGCCGTGGTGTCCGGGGTCTGCGACGGTTTCATCGGCAATCGCATGCTCGAACCCTATGTGCGCGAGGCGCTGTTTCTGGTGGAGGAAGGTGCGAGCCCGCAGCAGGTCGACAAGGCGATGGAGCGTTTCGGCATGGCCATGGGGCCGTTCCGTGTCGGCGATCTGGCCGGCAATGACATCGGCTGGTCGATCCGCAAGCGGCGCTACGTCGAGCGGCCGGAGATGTTCTATCCCAAGCTGGCCGATCGCCTGTGTGAACTCGGCCGCTTCGGCCAGAAGGTCGGCAAGGGTTGGTATCGCTACGAACCGGGCCGGCGTGACGCGATTCCCGATGCCGAGGTGACGGCCTTGATCGACTCGCACCGGCGCGAACTGGGCATTACTCCACGCGCGCTCAGCGATGAGGAAATCGTTTCGCGCTGCGTGCTGGCACTGGTCAACGAGGGCGCACGGCTACTGGAAGAAGGGATTGCCGCACGCGCGTCCGATCTCGATGTGGTCTATCTCAGTGGCTACGGCTTCCCCGCGCTGCGCGGCGGCCCCATGCACTACGCGGACAGCCTGGGCCTCTACAACGTGGCCCGCAGCATGCGCGGCTACGCCGCCAGCGCCCACGGTGATCGCGCGTTCTGGACGCCTGCTCCCTTGATCGAAAAGCTCGCCGCCGACGGCGGAACCTTCAACTGAGCCCGGACCCTTCAGCCATGAAAGAAGCCCTGATCGTTTCCACCGCGCGTACCGCCCTGAGCAGGAGCTGGAAAGGCGCGTTCAACATGACTCACGGCGCCACCCTGGGCGGCCATGTGACGCAGCACGCCGTCGAGCGTGCCGGGGTCGACCCGGCCGAAATCGAGGATGTGCTGTTCGGCTGCGGGTATCCGGAGTCCGCCACCGGCTCCAACATCGCGCGTCAGATCGCCTTGCGCGCAGGCTTGCCGGTGTCGGTGGCCGGCGCCACCGTCAATCGTTTCTGCTCGTCCGGCCTGCAGACCATCGCCATGGCGGCGCAGCGCATCATTGCCGGCGAAGGTGAAACCTACGTCGCGGGCGGCGTCGAGTCGATCTCCTGCGTGCAGAACCGCATCAATCGTCACATGCTCGTGGAGAACTGGCTCGGCGAACATAAGCCGGAAATCTACTGGTCGATGCTGCAGACTGCCGAGACCGTGGCCCAGCGTTACGGCATCAGCCGCGAACGGCAGGACGAGTACGGCGTGCGCAGCCAGCAACTCGCCGCCGCCGCGCGTGAGGCCGGAAAGTTCGACGACGAGATCGTGCCGCTGAGCACGCGCATGGCGGTCGCCGACAAGAAGACCGGTCAGCTCGGCACGCGCGACGTCACCGCCGCGGCCGATGAAGGCATACGCGGCGACACCGTGCTGGAGGTCGTCTCCAAGCTGCGTCCAGCCTTGCCGGGCGGCGTGATTTCGGCCGGCAACGCCAGCCAGTTCTCGGACGGCGCCTCCGCCGCCGTGGTGATGGACGCGGCTACCGCCGCCGCCCGCAACATCAAGCCCCTGGGCGTGTTTCGCGGCTTTGCCGTGGCCGGCTGCGAACCCGATGAAATGGGTATCGGTCCGGTGTTCGCCGTGCCCAAGCTGCTCAGGCGCGCCGGCCTCACGGTGGATGACATCGACCTCTGGGAACTCAATGAGGCGTTCGCGGTGCAGGTTCTGTACTGCGCCGACCAGTTGGGTATCCCGATGGACAGGCTCAACGTCAACGGCGGCTCGATCGCGGTGGGCCATCCCTATGGCATGACCGGCGCGCGTCTGGTCGGGCACGCACTGATCGAGGGCAAGCGTCGCGGCGCCAAGCATGTGGTGGTGACGATGTGCATCGGCGGCGGAATGGGGGCGGCCGGCCTGTTCGAAGTGGTGTAGTGCCACGAGCAATGCGCCGATCCCAAGCCATATCAAATCCCACAATTCGGAGACCCTTCCCATGAGCGTCAAACAACTACTCGACCTGAGCGGCAAGGTCGCCGTCATCACCGGCGGCTCGCGCGGCCTGGGCCTACAGATGGCCGAGGCACTCGGCGAAATGGGGGCCAGGCTCGCCATTACCGCGCGCAAGCCCGCCGAACTCGAAGAGGCCAAGGCGCATCTCGAAGGCATGGGCATCGAAGTGCTGACGGTGGTCGGTGATCTTTCGAAGTTCGACACCATCGTCGGCATCGTCGATGCGGTGATGCAGCGCTATGGGCAGATCGATGTGCTGGTGAACAACGCCGGTACCACCTGGGGCGCCAACGCCGAGGATCATCCGCTGGAGGCCTGGCAGAAGGTCGTGGACCTGAACCTGACCGGTCTGTTCCGCATCACCCAGGAAGTGGGCCAGCGCTCGATGTTGCCGCGCAAACAGGGGCGCATCATCAATGTGGCCTCGATCGCCGGCTTGCTCGGCAATCCGCACCAGATTCAGCGCACCCTGGCCTATAACACGACCAAGGGCGGCGTGGTCAATCTGACGCGCGCGCTGGCGGCGGAATGGGGCCAGCATGGTGTTACCGTCAACGCGATCTGCCCGGGCTTCTTCCATAGCAAGATGGCCGACAAGCTGATCGAGAACAGCGAGAAGATGATTCTTGAGCTGACACCCACCGGCCGCATCGGCGGCAATGAGGATCTCAAGGGTCTTGCCGTGCTGCTGGCCTCCGGTGCGTCCGCGCATATCACTGGCCAGGCCATCGCGGTTGATGGCGGCGCCTCCGCAATCTGAGAATTGAATGACGCCGATCCCGAACAGCAATCGCCAGATTCTGCTGGTCTCGCGTCCGCAGGGCGCCGTCAGCGAAGACAGCTTCCGCATCGTCGACGCCGCCGTGCCTGAGATTAGCGACGGCCAGGTGTTGGTGCGCAATCACTACCTGTCACTGGACCCCTATATGCGTGGGCGCCTGAATGACGCCAAGAGCTATGCCGATCCGCAGCCGCTGGACGAGGTGATGATCGGCGGCACCGTGGGCGAGGTCATCGACTCGAAATTCGACGGGCTCGAAGCGGGTGATCGCGTCGTCGGTATGGGTGGTTGGCAGCTGGTTTCGGCTCAGGCCGGGAACAGCTTGCGCAAGTTGCCGCCAGGCTTGCCGCTGTCCGTGTTCCTGGGCGCGGTGGGCATGCCGGGCGTGACCGCCTGGATCGGCCTGATGACGATCGGCGAACCCAAGGCCGGCGAAACCGTGGTGGTGTCCTCGGCGGCCGGAGCGGTCGGCGGCGTGGTGGGCCAACTCGCCAAGGCGCGCGGTTGCCGCGCGGTCGGCATTGCCGGCGGCCCGGAAAAATGTCGTTACGTGACCGAGGAACTCGGCTTTGACGCCTGCCTCGACTACAAGGCCGGTGATCTCTATGCCCGACTCAAGGCGGCCACGCCGGACGGTATCGACGTGTACTTCGAGAACGTCGGCGGCGAGATATTCGACACGGTGATTCGGCGCCTCAATCCGTTCGCGCGGATACCGGTCTGCGGCTGGATTTCCAGTTACGACAGCGGCGCGCTGTATCCGATCAGGAATCTGCCGATCATTCTGACGATGCGCGCCAGGATGCAGGGCTTCATCGTCAGCGAACATCTGGAGCACTGGGCCGACGCGTTGCGTGAACTCGGCGAACTGGTGGCGGCCGGACGGATCAAGTATCGCGAGCGCATCACCGAAGGGCTCGAAAAGGCACCGGCCGAATTCATCGGCCTGCTGCACGGCGCCAACTTCGGCAAACAGCTGATCAAGCTGATCTGAACGGAGAAAGGCGGCGATGACCCAATCCAGCCGTGTCCCCAGCACGCCGGTGCGCGAGGCACACCGCTTCGACGAATCCAACCTGCACGCCTACATCGAGCGCGAACTCGGCCTCAAGGGCGAGCTCAGCGTCGAACGGTTCGAAGGCGGGCAGTCCAATCCGACCTATCGAGTGACGATGGGCGGCGAGCGCATGGTGCTGCGACGCAAGCCACCGGGCCCGCTGCTGCCATCCGCGCATGCGGTGGATCGCGAATTCCGGGTGATGCGCGCGCTCGAGGACAGCGCCGTGCCGGTGGCGAAGATGCTGGCGCTGTGTGAGGACGATTCCGTCATCGGCACCATGTTCTATCTGATGCAGTACGTCGAAGGGCGCATCTGGTGGGACCCGCGGCTACAGGACCTCGGCAGCGATCAGCGCACCGCAGTGTTCGACGAAATGAACCGCGTCATCGCCGCGCTGCACCAGGTCGACTACGAAGCGCGCGGTCTCGGCGACTACGGCAAGACCGGCGCTTACATGGAACGCCAGATCGGGCGCTGGTCCAAGCAGTACCTGGCCGCCGAAACCCAGCCGATCGAGGCCATGCACAAGCTCATCGAATGGCTGCCCAAGCACCGTCCGGACGACGACGCCAGCAGCATCGTTCACGGCGACTTTCGGCTCGACAACCTGATGTTCCACCCGCAGGAGCCGCGCGTTCTGGCGGTGCTCGACTGGGAGCTGTCGACACTCGGTCATCCCTTGGTGGACTTCGCCTATCACCTGATGACCTGGCGGATTCCAGCCGAGCTGATGCGCGGCCTGGCCGGCGCCGACCTCAAGGCGCTCGGGATTCCTGGCGAGGCCGAATACGTTGCGCGGTATTGCGCACGCACCGGTCGCAGTGGCGGTATCGCCGATCTGGATTACTACGTCGCCTTCAACATGTTCCGCCTCGCCTCGATTTTGCAGGGCGTGGCCAAGCGCGCCGAACAGGGCAACGCCTCCAGCGCCAAGGCCGTGGAAATGGGGAAGGCGGCACGGCCGCTGGCCGAACTGGCCTGGCAACAAGCCCGCCGTGTCGGCGGCTGAACGACCACCCAGGAGATTTCAATGGACTTCGCCTATTCCGAGCGCTGTCAGCAGTACCGCGAACGTGTCAGCCGCTTCATGGACGAGCACGTGTTCCCGGCCGAGGCCGATTTCTTTGCGGAGGTCGCAGCCAATCGTCAGGCCGGCAACGCCTGGGTGCCGACCGCTGTCGTCGAAACCCTCAAGGAGAAGGCGCGGGCGGCCGGTCTGTGGAACCTGTTCCTGCCCGAATCCGGGGACGGAGCCGGGCTCAGCAATCTGGAATACGCGCCGCTGGCGGAATTGATGGGGCGGTCGCCGATCGCACCGGAAGTCTTCAATTGCAGCGCGCCGGATACCGGCAACATGGAAGTGCTGGCGCGCTACGGCTCGCCGCAACAGCAGGAACGCTGGCTCAAGCCGCTGCTGGCCGGCGAGATTCGCTCTTGTTTCGCGATGACCGAACCGGCCGTGGCCTCCAGCGATGCCACCAATATCGAAGCGCGTATTACGAGGGATGGAGACGACTACATCCTCAAGGGGCGCAAGTGGTGGACCTCTGGCGCCAATGATCCGCGCTGCAAGGTTGCGATCTTCATGGGCAAGTCCGATCCGGACAATGCCGACCGGCACCGCCAGCAATCCATGATTCTGGTACCGATGGACGCGCCAGGCCTGAAAATCCTGCGTCACCTGCCGGTGTTTGGCTACGACGACGCGCCGCACGGCCACGCCGAGATCGAGTTCGACGATGTGCGCGTGCCCGCGTCCAATATATTGCTGGGCGAGGGGCGCGGATTCGAGATCGCCCAGGGCCGGCTCGGGCCGGGCCGGATTCATCACTGCATGCGCCTGATCGGTCTGGCCGAACGCGCCTTGCAGTTGATGTGCCGGCGTGCCTCGCAACGCAAGGCCTTCGGGCGGCTGGTGGCCGAGCAATCGGTGACGATGGAACGTATTGCCGACGCGCGCATCCTGATCGATCAGGCACGCCTTCTCACGCTCAATGCCGCCTGGATGATGGACACGGTGGGCAACAAGGCCGCGCTCAAGCAGATCGGCATGATCAAGGTGGCCGCGCCGAACATGGCCTGTCAGGTCATCGACTGGGCGATGCAGGTCCACGGCGCAGCCGCAATGTCGGACGACTTCCCGCTGGCCTATGCCTATACCAGTGCGCGCAGTCTGCGTTTCGCCGATGGCCCGGACGAGGTGCATCGCAATCAGATCGCCAAGCTCGAGCTGCGTGCGCAGTTGCCGCGCTGAGCCCAGGCCGAAAGACAAGAATATGCCTGACGACTACGCCGAACGGCCCGACACAGCGGGTAGCAAGGACCGTCAATTCGTGACCGCGCTGGCGCGTGGCTTGTCGGTGCTGCGCTGCTGGAAAGGCGGTGACAAGTACCTTGGCAATCGCGACATCGCCGCGCGCACCGGCTTGCCGAAACCCACCGTATCGCGCCTGACCCACACGCTGACCGAACTGGGTTATCTGGACTATTCGGAGACGCTGGAAAAGTACTCGCTGGGTGTCGGCGTGCTCGCGCTCGGTCATGCCTATCTGGCCAACCAGAGCGTTCGCGAGGTGGCGCGGCCGTTGATGCAGGCGCTGGCCGAGGCGTTCGAGGCGACGGTATTGCTGGGCACGCCGGATCAGACGCACATGGTCGTGGTCGAGGTCTGCCACGGCAACGAGAACTTCCTGCTCAAGCGTGATGTTGGCCAGCGTGTTCCGCACTGCACCACCGCACTCGGCCGAGCCTATCTGGCCGCCCTGCCAGCGTCCGAGCGGGAGCAGGCGATTCGCCGGCTGCAAACGCATTCTCACGGCGCAGACTGGGCGCGTGCGCGCGCGGGCATCGATCAGGCCTGCGCGGACTATCAGCGCTACGGTTTCGTCTTTTCGCTGGGCGAATGGCGCCCGCAGGTTTACGCCGCCGGCGTGCCACTGGTATCGCAGGACGCTTCGCGCATCTTCGCGATCAACTGCAGTGGTCCGCTGTACGCCATGACTAGAAAGCGCATCGTGCAGGACATCGGGCCGCGCCTGTTGCAGATGCGCGATCAGATCATCTCGACGCTGGGCGGCCGCTTCTGAACCTTGTCCTGGCAGCGGATCCGGTTTGCATGGCGTCGGGCGCTGCGGCAGGCTGGGCTCATGAACGCGAACAAGCACCTGATCGAAGACGAGGGCGGTATGGACCGCCTGCTGGCCGGGATCCGAAGCATCGCCGTGCTCGGTATCAAGACCGAAGCGCAAGCCGGACAGGCGGCCTTCTATGTGCCAAAGTACTTGGTGGAGGCGGGGCTGAGGGTGATCCCGGTGCCGGTCTATTACCCCGAAGTCGAGCAGATACTGGGTGAGCCGGTCAACCGCCGGCTGGCAGACATTCCGCAGGACGTCGATCTGGTCAACATCTTTCGTCGGCCGGCGGATATCGATGCGCATGTCGATGACATCCTGCTCAAGCGTCCACGCGCAGTGTGGATGCAGCTCGGGATTCGCAACGATGCCGTCGCGCGGCGGCTGGCGGATGCCGGAATCGACGTGGTGCAGGATCGTTGCCTGATGGTGGAGCATCGCCGCTTCGCCGCCGCTGCTCGATGAGGCCCGGCGCGTCGACGCACTTCAGATCGCGCTGAGCGACACCACAAAGATCAGGCCCGACCACAGCAGCGCCACGAACGAATAGCCCATCACGGACCGTGCGCTGACCCGGGCCAGGGTCAGCACCGGCAGCATGATCAGCGGCTGGATGAGGTTGGTCCATTCGTCACCCAGCGACACCGCCATCGCGGTGGCCGATAGCGAGGCGCCGATCTGGTCCGCCACCGTCATCATGATCGGCCCCTGGACCGCCCATTGGGCACCGCCCGAAGGAATGAAGATGTTGAGCAGGCCGCCGCTGAAGAAGGCGAACAGCGGCAGGCTGTCGGCATCCGCCACCGAGGCGCAAGCAGCTACCAGCATGGCGCCCAGGCCGGAACTGGCGATCAGCCCCGCGATGCCCGCATAGAACGGGTACTGAACCAGAAACGGCGCGGCGATGCGGCCGCCAGCCACCGTGATGCGGGCATAGCGATCAAGGTTTCCGGCGCAAAGTATCCCCACCGTCAGCAGGCTGAAGTTCATCAGATTGAGCGTCAGCCCGTCGCCGCGTGCGATGTAGTGGATGTACAGATAGATCAGCCCGAGCGCGGCAATCGCAGCGGCGAGCAGACGCGAGCGTTCGAGGCGCAGTGCCGGTGTGGCCGTCGCCGTGGTTTCGCCATCGGTGTCTGGGCCCGGCTGCGTCTCGCGCCTCAGGTGGTCCGGAATTTCCGCGATCTGCGCCGGATCGCGGGGGTGCAGCAGGGCCATGAGCACCGGCAGGCTCAGCAGGAGCACCGCCACGGTCAGCAGATTCCAAAGGGAAAACAGCGTCTCCGAGGCGGGGATGACGCCAATCTGCTCCTCAAGGAAATGGCCCGGTGTGGCGATCGTCAGACTGATCGATGCCGAGATGCCCTGATGCCAGACCACGAATCCGGAAAACGCCGACGCCACCAGTAGCGGATAGTGCACGCGAATGCCTCGCCGGCGACAGGCTTCGCCGACCGCGCGCGACATGATCCCGGCGGCAACCAGCGCGGTCGACCAGGACAGCAGCGCGATCAGACCGGTCAGCAGGCATACCGTGATATAAGCCATGCGCGCCGAACGCACCAGGCCGGCGGTGTGCAGCAGCAGCGCATTGACCGGTCGCGTGCTCGCCAGCGCGTAGCCGAGCAACAGCGTCAGCGCGATCTGGTTGGTGAACGCGAGCAGATTCCAGAAGCCGTCGCCCCAGGCTTCGACCGCGCCGATCAGCGTGGTGTCCGTCAGCCCGATCGCCAGCGCGAACGTCAGCAGTGTAAGCAGCACGGCGATCACGAAGGAATCGGGCAGCCATCGTTCGAACACACGGACAATGGCGGTGATCAAGCGGTTCAACACGAATGCTCCTCCAGCGGTTCTGTTGTTGTGCCGCACCGCTGAACCGGGGCCGGCTATCGTTCTGTGCAGCAACTGTAGGGTTCGAGCTGCGCGGCGTCGAGGGTGGGCAGGGCTGCCCATCGCACGCAAGTCCAAGTATGTTGGCGGCTGGTTTCGATGCGATCTCCGATGTGTCGATTGAACTGACGCAATTTGCCCGAATTCGACTGTTTCCGTGCTCTGGTCGCCGCAACGCCATCGACGGTTGCAGCCCGAAGGCCTTCCAGCAACATCTGAACGAGGTGACACCGGTCAAGGTGCTCGAGGGCTATGCGCCGTTCTGTCAGTTGCGCGTTTATCGCAACTGGACACGGACGCGCTGCACCACCGTAGCAATCACGCCCGACAACGCCCAGCTGCTGAAGTCGGCCTATGAGGCCCGCACACGCGATGAGCTGCCTGTTCTGAACCGCTGGTTCGAAGGTGTCAGTCCGCCGCTTGCGAGCTACCTGATCGTGATTGTCTACGACCGCGAACAGCTGCAGAAGGAAGGCGAATCGATCGCGGCGGAGTGGGGGATCGTCGGCTGCATGGCAACCGATTTGCCGGAAGAAGTGCCGATGGCACCAATCACGATGATGCGCAATGCACTGGGCGTGGACGAGGGCGGCTCCGGCGTTCCACTGGACCGGGACGCCTATCGGCGCAGTGTCGAATTCTGGAGCACGCACGCGAACTGGCGCGAAGCACCGCCCTGAAAGAGATGCCGCTCAGTTGGCCGGGGGTTTGCGCCCGAGATTCGTGAAGCGCCCGATGACAAACAGCACGAAGCCTGTGGTAATCGCAGCCGCCCCCCAAGTTGCGAGCGGAATTGCAGTGGTCAGCGCCACGAGCATGCCGCAGGCGATCAGCACGAAGCCCACGCGCTCCCAGTAGCTGATCGGTCTCGGCTCGGCACCACTCGGGCCATTGGTGTTCGGTGTATTGGACTCAGTCATCAATCGTATCCACAGTCCCCGGTTCAGGGAGCGACCTTTACATGCGAGCGGGCGGCGCGCAAACGGGAGGCTGGTGATTCGCCGGTCTCCTTGGTCACGGGAGGGACTTGGAAATTCCCGCTGAAGTCGGGTTGAGAGCTTGCGCCAGCGGCGCGCTGGTCAAGTTGTGACTAATCCGGAAGCCTTTGACGGAAATCCGGATATCGATGTGGTCAAGTAGTGTCCATGTCTCGGTTTGGCCAGAATTTTTCATAAAAGCGGGTGAATCTCGTTTATCCATTTGATATAATTTGAATTATTCAAATAACGCTTCGGACGAAGCATGGACGAGGCCGCCAGTGAATCAGTCCCGGACCCAGCTGCGTTTTCCCTCCATCGCCGGCTTTACGGTGCGCGCCGCTCTGCTCAGGCCGAGCCAGCCGCCAAAAACGACCTCGGCAGTGATCGCACGTCCGACCACGGGTTCCTCGCCTGCGCGCAAGCCGGGGAAACAGCACTTGGCGCGTGCTCGAAGCGCCCAAGACCCGCGATCATGGCCGCCGGCAGCACTTCGCTGGATCGGACTGGCGCAGAAATCGGCTCGGTCGAGCGCCGGTCAGCTGGCGGAGGGTGCCGAGCGGGGCGTGGGGGGCGGTTTGTGAAACATCCGGCTTAGGTATTGCGCTCAGCGCGTGCGAGCAGATCGTCGAACAACAGGCACAAGGACTCAAGCTGATCATTGAGATCGTGTCCAGCATCCAGCACATGCAAGGCCGCCCTGTTACGCTGCGCGAATCTCCAGGCGGCCTCCACCGGAACAATATCATCACGCCAGCCATGCGCGACGGCGGCCAGCTCCGGAATGCCCGCCGGCTCCTCGTCCCAGTTCGGGAAGTACAAGGCCGGCGCCATCAAGAAAAGGGCGGTCGGGCGCAGTGCCGCGCAGGCTTGTGCCGAGACGTAGCCGCCCATGCTGGAGCCGCACAGCACCAGTGTCTTCGCCCGAGGATGCTGGCCTAGCAGTTGCTGGACGCGTTCGCGGGGATCGTGGGTGCGACTATAATCCGGGCTATCCACGGCGAATCCCCTAGCCCGCGCCACCTCGGCGAGGCGGGTGATCTTGATGCCCCAGGGGCCGCTTTCCTTGCCATGGGCAAACGAGACAAGCTTGTCGACATCCTGCATGGCTGAATCTGTGGAGATCATGACTTTCGATTCTAGGGTACTGCGGAACCGAAATCGCCATCCCTTGCGCTTGTGGACGCGTCCATGAATCTGCTCAAGCTGGCCAACCTGGTGCTCGCGCTGATTGGCGCGGTACTCGCGATCGTGACCGCCGTCGTTGCGATCCTGTTTGCCGCCAATCTGCATTTGGCGCCCGAACTCGCCGCGGAACTGCCACGCCTGCTGCGTTTTGGTCTGAGTTTTGCCGCGTTCGCGGTCGTCGCCGGTCTGGCCGCCTGGGCGCAGCATCGCGTTCATCCCTGGCGCTGGGTGTTTCAGTTGGCCTTGCCGGCCGTGGGCGTGGTTTGTGCCCTGGTGCTGTGGTCCCTGGCGACGAAATGACCGCCAGCTGCGCGGTGCCGTTCAACGCGACTACCATCGGCCCATGCTGACCAAACCTCATCAATGGAATCCCTGGGCGCTGCTGCCGCTGTTGGCCGGCGTCTACTGGCTGCTTGCGGCGCAAGGTGGCTTGTGGCTGACGTTGGGTCTGGTGCCGGCTACATTGATGATCGCCGGCGGGGTGTCGATGTTCCTCTGGCCCGGCGTGGACAAGACCATGCAGTTCGTTTCGGCGGGCAGTGCGCTCGGCGTCGTGGCCGCGATTCCACTGCTGTTCGTCAATCGCGAAGCGCTGCTGACCGCGGCCTTGTCCGCCGCCAGTTTTGTTGTCGCCGGCCGCATGCTGATCCGCCAGACTCGAATCGTCGAAGACGTGCCGCCGCCGCAGGACAAGTTGTCGCTGTGGATCAAGGCAGCGCTGGACGACATGCTGCTGGCCTATTTGTCCGGTACGGCGCACGTACCGGGCGGTGCCGCGGCTGACCGCATGTGCGCCGATCTCAAATCGGCTGCTGAAACACTGGCTGCGCGCGGGCAGCTGGAGAACCCGGCGGCCTATCACCGCACACCGATCGCACCCGGCGAGGTCCGTCTGCGCGCGCGTCGGGCGGCCGGTCACGATTTCGAGGAACTGCGGTTCAACAGCGGCTATCAGCCGGATTTGGAACTCCCCGGCGCCGAACGGCATCTGTCGTACAAGAACAATGCCGAGGTGGCCGCCTGGGTGTTCCGGCGCGGTGCGGGCGATGCCGCACCGGAGAGACCGTGGCTGATCTGCATTCATGGCTATCGCATGGGCGTGCACTGGCAGGATTTCGGTCTGTACCGCCCGGCTTGGCTGCATCAGCGACTGCGGCTCAATCTGATGATGCCGGTACTGCCGCTGCATGGCCCGCGCCGCGAAGCCTGGCGCAGCGGTGACGGTTACCTCGATCACAACTTCGCCGATATGCTGCATACGCATGCACAGGCCTTGTGGGACATTCGGCGCTGCATCGCCTGGGTCCGGCAACAGCAGCCGGATGCTCGTATCGGATTGCTGGGTTTCAGTCTGGGTGGTTACACCACGGCCTTGGCAGCGCAGTACGAAGCCGAGCTTGACTTCGCGGTGGCCTGCATTCCGGCCACGGATTTCGCTTCCACGCTATGGCGCCAGGTACCGCCCGAACATCAGCGCTATTACCGCGAACGCGGTGTCGACGAGGACTTCCTGCGCGCCGTCATGGCCCCGGTGTCGCCTTTGTCGTCACCACCGCTGTTGTCGCGCGATCGCTGCCATATTGTCGCTGGCGTCGCCGATCGCGTGGTGCCGCCGGTCGAAGCGCTGAAGCTTGCGCAGCATTGGCAAACACCGGTGCACTGGTATCAGGGCGGGCACCTGAGCTTTCGCCGGGAGCCGGTAGTGCGCGAGACCATCGAGAACGCCATGCGCGCCGCCGGTTGGGCGATTCCGTCGGCGTAAGCGGACGTGTTGCGCTAACGGCCATGGCGCAAGCGCCACCCTGCACAATGAATCGCCTGCGGGATGGCCGTTCCCCTCACCCACCGTTCGCATTCGCGAGCGGCCCCCCTCCTCCCGCAAGCGGGCGAGGGTCGGTCGGCATCACGCAGTGCGTGATTCACGTTAAAGTGACTGCAAACCAAGCCAGAAGACCCCGAACCCGCATGCGTGTCGCAATTTCGGCCACCGGCCTCCATACCCCTCCGGCGTCGATCTCCAATGACGAGCTGGTCGCGTCATTCAACGCCTACGTCGAGAAATTCAACCAGACCCACGCGGCCGAGATCGAGGCCGGCACGGTTGCCGCTTTGGCGCCGTCCAGCAGCGGGTTCATCGTCAAGGCCTCGGGTATTCACAGCCGACACGTGGTCGATCGCGACGGTGTGCTCGACATCGATCGCATGCGCCCGTCGATTCGTGCGCGTAGCGAGACCGAGCCCTCGCTGATGTGCGAAATGGGTGCGGCCGCTGCCAACCAGGCGCTGCAGCGCGCCGGCCGCCGTGCTGACGAGATCGATGCCGTGATCGTGGCCTGTTCGAACATGCAGCGGGCTTATCCGGCGATCGCCGTGGAACTGCAGGCCGCGCTCGGGGCCGGGGGCTTTGGCTACGACATGAACGTGGCCTGCGCCTCGGCCGCCTTCGGCATCCAGACCGCAGTGGATGCGGTACGCCAGGGCAGCGCACGGCGCGTGCTGGTGGTCTCGCCGGAAATTTGCAGCGGTCATCTGAACTTTCGCAATCGCGACTGTCACTTCATCTTCGGCGACGCTGCCACCGCGGTCGTGGTCGAACCGCTGGAGGAAGCGCACGGCGAGGTCGTGTTCGAGGTCTTGGGGACGCGCCTGAAGACGCAGTTCTCGAACAATATTCGCAACGAGCTCGGTTTTTTGTCGCCCACTGAAGTTCCGCCACGGCGCTGGGATGAACTGCTGTTCCGGCAGGAAGGACGTAAGGTCTTCAAGGAAGTGGTGCCGATGGTGGCGGAGCTGCTGACGACGCATCTGGCGGATCTGGGCCTTGCGCCGGCCGATGTGCGCCGCTTCTGGCTGCATCAGGCCAACCTGGGCATGAACGAGCTGATCGCCAAGCGTGTGCTCGGGCGCGAGGCGACGCGCGAGGAGGCGCCGGTGATTCTGGATGAATACGCCAACACCAGCTCGGCCGGATCGGTCATCGCATTCCACAAGTACCAGCAGGGCCTGCAGCCGGGCGATGCGGTGGTGCTCTCGGCTTTCGGCGCTGGCTATTCCGCAGGCAGCGTGGTGATGCGGCGAGCCTAGGTAGCGCGGCGCTGGCATAGGCACGAATCGTTTCAATTCGAAAGGCCGCGTGAATGCCTGAGCATCGCGAGTCCGCATCGGGTTAAGCTGGACTCCCCTTTTTTTCAGCGTTGCCATGCCACGTCCCGCCGTTCTGCGCGAGGCCTATCAAGCGCCCGCCTTCCTGATTTCTCAGGTGGCGCTCGACGTCGAGATTCGTGACGAGCACACCGTGGTTCGGGCCGATCTGAACATCGAGCGGCAGCGCCCTGATATTCCATTGCTGCTCGATGCCCGTCACATGAGACTGCAGGCGATTGCCATCGACGATCGTCGATTGCGCGCTGCTGAATACGAAGTCAGCAGCGACCGCATCGAGATCGCCGACGTTCCGCAGCGCTTCCGCCTGGCGACCACGGTTGTCATCGATCCGGAAGGCAACCGCGCGCTGGAAGGCCTGTATCGTTCCGGTCCGATGCTTTGCACGCAGTGCGAGGCTCACGGCTTTTCACGGATCACGCCATTTCCGGATCGGCCGGACGTCCTGTCGCGTTACCGCGTGCGCATCGAGGCCCACCGGGCGACCTATCCGGTGCTGCTATCCAATGGCAACCCTGTGGAATCCGGCGATTTGCCGGAGGGCCGCCATTTCGCGGTGTGGGAAGACCCCTACGCCAAACCCTGTTATCTGTTCGCGCTGGTCGCAGGCGACCTGAGCTGTGTCGAGGACGAGTTCGTGACCCGGTCCGGGCGCCCCGTGCGCATCGGTTTCTACGTGGACCACGGCAACGAATCGCGGGTCGATCACGCGATCGCTTCACTGAAGCGGGCGATGCGCTGGGACGAAGACCATTACGGCCTTGAATACGATCTGGACCGCTACATGGTCGTCGCCGCGCGAGACTTCAACATGGGCGCGATGGAGAACAAGGGCCTCAATCTGTTCAACGCGGCCTACGTGCTGGCCTCGCCCGACACGGCGACCGACGATGACTACGAAGCCGTCGAGGCGGTGATCGGGCATGAGTACTTTCACAACTGGACCGGCAATCGCGTGACCTGTCGTGACTGGTTCCAGCTGTCGTTGAAGGAAGGCCTGACGGTGCTGCGCGAGCAACAGTTTCGGACCGCCTCGCGCGCCAGCGGCGTGGCGCGAATCGAGCAGGTGCAGACCCTGCGCGCCCAGCAGTTCCCGGAGGATGCGGGCCCGACTGCGCATTCGGTGCGTCCCGACCGGTATGTGGAGATCAACAATTTCTACACGCCCACCGTTTACGAGAAGGGCGCCGAGATCCTGCGCATGATCGAGGCCCTGCAAGGGCCGGGCACCTTCGTCGAAGGTGTGCGTCGCTATCTGCACGAGTTCGATGGGCAGGCGGCGACGATCGAGGATTTCCTGGCGGCGCAGGAGTCGGTCGGCCAGCGGAATCTCGATGGGTTCCGAACCTGGTACAGCCAGGCCGGCACGCCGGTGGTACGCGTCGAGGACGAGTGGCGTGATGGCCATTACCGCCTGCGCCTGTACCAGCAAACACCGCCGACACCAGGGCAGCCGGTAAAGCGGCCAGTGCCGATTCCGATCGGTTTCGCGCTCTATGATCCGAATGGTGCGGAGCTTGAGCTGCCGCCGACGCAGGGGCTGGTCCGCGAGGATCTGATCCTGATCGAGGACGAAGCCATGGAGTTGTCGTTCGGCCCCTTCGAGCGGCGTCCGGTCCCGGCTTTTCTGCATGGTTTCTCGGCGCCGGTGCGGCTTGATTATGCCTATACCCCGCAGCAGCTCGCCCTGCTGGTGACGGCCGAGGCCGATCCGTTCCTGCGTTGGGAATCCGTGCAGGAATTGATGATCCTGGCTCATGCCGAATTGGTGGACGGTGAGCCGGGCGCCATTGTGGGCGTGCTGCTCGAAACCCTGCAGCGGCTCGCTGCCAATCCGCCCGAGGACCGCGCATTGCTGGCCTGGCTGATGAGCCTGCCGGCTCTGACGATGCTTGCGGAACGTCAGGCGCGGATCGATCCGGAAGCGGTTGTCGCCGCGCACCAGCGACTCAAGCTCGAAATCGGCGCGGCGCTGTGCGGGCCGTTTTCGGTTTGGGCGGAGTGGGGCAGTACCGGTGAACGGGGTGTCGATCGCCGCGCTCTGTCCAACGTGGCCCTGGACTACCTCGCGGCTCAGGGCACGTCTGCCGCGCTGGAACTTGCGCGCAAGCGGGCGATGAACAGCCACAATTTCACGCTGGTCTTGGGTGCGCTCAATGCGCTCAATGGTACGGGGTCTTCGCAACGAGCCCTCGCGCTGGCGGCCTGCCGCGAATCATGGCGCGATGATCCCCTGCGCCTGGATCGCTGGTTTTCGCTGGAAGCTCGTGCAATCGATGGCGATGTCGCCGCCAGTCTGCAGATCCTTCTGGACGACTCAGCCTTCACCTGGGCGAATCCGAACCGGGTGCGCGCCGTGCTCGGCGCCTTCGGCACCCAGAACTGGCGGGCCTTCCATCGGCCGGAATCGTATGCCCTGTATGCGCGCCTGCTGCTGCGTCTGGACGGGACCAATCCGCAGGTCGCATCGAGGCTGTCCAAGCCACTGCTGCGCTGGCGCCGCTATGCCGAGCCCTGGGGTGGCGGCATGCATGACGCTTTGATGACGCTGTCCGCAGAGCGCCTGTCACCGGATCTTGGTGAGATGGTAACGCGTGCCCTGGATGGCGGACACGATTGATCGCCAAATAATTCAACAAGTTGCGATCTGTCAAATCACTGTCATCATTTGTCAATATTGTAATGAAGTGGCAACAGTCCAAATATGACAATGACGAACAAGCAGGTTTTGGCGGTCGAAGATGAAAGCTCGATCCGCGAGATGGTTCGCTTCGCGCTGGAGCGCGCGGATTTCTCGGTGGCCGAAGCGGCGGACGTGGCGCAGGCGCGGGTGCGGATCGCCGATGCGCGTCCCGATCTGATTCTGCTCGACTGGATGATGCCCGGCGTGTCCGGTGTGGAGTTCGCGCGCGAACTCAAGAGCAGTCCGACCACACGCGATATTCCGATCATCATGGTGACGGCGCGCGCCGAAGAGGAAGACCGCGTGCGCGGGCTCAACCTGGGCTGCGACGATTACGTCTGCAAGCCGTTCTCGTTTCCGGAACTGATCGCGAGAATTCAGGCGGTGATGCGTCGCAGCATGCCGGGCGGGGAAGAGGAGAAGCTGCGGATTTCCGGCCTGGAAGTCGACGCGGCGAGCCAGCGGGTGACCGCCAGCGGCGAACCGGTACGGCTTGGCCCGACCGAATATCGATTGCTGCATTTCTTCGTCAGCCATCCGGAGCGGGTGTATACGCGCGAACAGGTACTCGACCGCGTGTGGGGACAGAACGTCTATGTCGAGGAGCGCACGGTCGACGTGCACATCAGGCGGCTGCGCAAGGCGCTGGCGCCGCATGGCTATGATGCGATGATCCAGACTGTGCGTGGAACGGGCTACCGGTTTTCGGAGACGGTCTGAGCGTGCCTGCTGAGCGGCGTCATCGTTTCGCAGTCCGCTGTCGTTAAACTCGTCCCATGCCTGTATGGACTTCTGAGCGCCGATGGACACCGGTTTGATGCAAGCGGCCTGGCGGCGCGAGATCGCGAGAATAATCGCGCTGCTGCTGGTCTTCGGCCTTGCCGGTGGCCTGCTCGGTCATGTCTGGGCCGGTCTTGTGATCGCGCTTGCGATCTGTCTGGCGCTGCAGCTGCGCATGTTGCGCTGGCTGTCGCGTTGGGTGGTTCATCCCAAGCGCGTCGATCTTCCGGATCCGACCGGCGTCTGGGGCGAGGTCTTCGAGCAACTGCTCGAAATGCAGAAGCGCAATCGCAAGCGCAAGAAGCGCCTGGCCGCGATCGTGGCCGAATTTCAGTCCTCGACCGCCGCCCTGCCGGATGGTGCCGTGGTGATGTCGTCGCGTGGCGAGATCGTCTGGTTCAACAGTTCCGCGCAGATTCTGCTGGGCCTGCGTTCACCGCAGGACGTGGGGCAGCGCATTGCCAATCTGGTGCGTCATCCGTCGTTCGCCAACTACCTGGCGGTCGAGCAGTTCGAATCCGATGTCGAGCTGATCTCGCCGATCAATGAGCACGTGACACTGGCGATGCGCATCATTCCCTATGGCGAAGGACAACGCCTGCTGATCGTTCGTGATGTCAGTGAGCATCGGCGTCTGGAAGTGATGAGGCGCGACTTCGTCTCCAACGCCTCGCATGAATTGCGCACGCCGCTGACAGTATTGCGCGGCTACCTCGACATGATGGAGCCGGATACGCGCGGCAAGGGTGCACTGCTCGAATGGAAGGCGCCGATCGGCGAGATGCGCGCCCAGGCGACGCGCATGGAGTCCTTGATCACCGACCTGCTGAAGCTGGCACGACTGGAATCGGATTCCTCGGTCGCTCGTCAGGAACTGATCGACGTGCCGCATCTATTGCATCGCATCGCCGAGGATACGCGGCGGCTGTCACCCGACCGGCACACCGTGGAAGCCGCCATCGAAGCGGATATCAAGCTGCTGGGCCGCGATTCTGAATTCCACAGTCTGTGCCAGAATCTGCTGCAGAACGCGATCCAGTATTCGCCCGACGGCGGGGCTGTTCGCTTGCGCTGGTGGGGCGATGAGGACGGCGCGCACCTGTCGGTGGCCGACAGTGGCCTGGGGATCGACGAGGCCGATATTCCACGGCTCACCGAGCGCTTCTACCGTGTCGATGTGGCCCGCTCCCGTTCGCGCGGCGGCACCGGCCTGGGCTTGGCGATCGTCAAGCACGCGCTCGAACACCACGAGGCCAGATTGGAAATTATCAGCCAGCCGGGCATCGGCAGCACCTTCATCTGTCATTTTCCGGCGCACCGGGTTCAGCGTGCGCAGCCGATGGTCGTCAACGGCTGAAACCGCGGCAGTTCCTGTTCAGCAATGGCGATGACGTCAACACGCTGAAATTCAACTCAAGCACACTGCCGAGCTTTGCGCTGCGGGCGGATGTTCCGGCACGCGCGTGACGCGGTAAGCTGCCGTACGGCGCGATCCTGCAATAATCGGAGCGCCCCACGTCGGGACATCAAGGATCCGCCGGGTCGATAGGAATGAGGCATATGGTTGAAAAGTCGTTGTACAGCAAACACATCTCCACCCAGTTCAACGCCGAACTGGAGGACGTGCGCCAGCGCGTGCTGGCGATGGGTGGGCTCGTCGAGCAGCAGATTATCGATGCGACGCGCTCGCTGATGGACGGCGACGGCATGCTCGGCGAAACCGTGCGCAGGAACGACTACAAGATCAATCAGCAGGAAGTCTTCATTGACGAGGAATGCAGCCGTATTCTGGCGCGCCGACAACCTACCGCCAGCGACCTGCGGCTGGTCTACGCGGTCATCAAGACCATTACCGATCTCGAACGCATCGGCGATGAAGCCGAGCGTATCGCGCGCATGGCTGCCGATCTGGCTTCACAGGAGCGCCTGCGTTACGGCTACAACGAGATTCAGCATCTGTCCAAGCACGTCTCGCAGATGGTGCACGATGTGCTCGATGCTTTCGCACGTATGGACATCGAGGCGGCTCTGGCAGTCGCCAAGGAAGACGTCACGGTCGATCGCGAGTACGAGGCTCTGATGCGTCAGTGCATCACCTTCATGATGGAAGACCCACGCCAGATCCGGCGCGTGATGGATCTGATCTGGGTGGTTCGCTCCCTGGAGCGTATCGGGGACCACGCCGGCAATATCGCCGAGTACGTGATTTTCTTCGTCAAGGGCAAGGACGTGCGGCATCTGAGTCTCGAACAGATGGAGAGGCACGTGCGCGGGGAAGACGTTTTGCCGGAAAACGGCCCTTCGGCAGGCGCGCAGTAGTCCCGGAACGGTCAATCAGTCCCATTGCGTGGTACTTCGGGCCGACGATCCTCGGCGTCGATATTGACGGTCTCAATATCCAGATGAACGTGCACCGCGATGTCCGGTCCGGCCTTGGCTGCACCGCGCCAGTTTCTGTCAGAGTCTGACCGGTGTCACCTCGGGCAGGCGGGCCTCGATGCCGGGGCCCAGCTGATCGTGCCAATGGCGATGATTGTAGACCTCGCCCTCGTCGCGCACGCGCCCGACCCGTGAAAGGTCGACTTCGGCGTAGACCCAGCTCGGATCGTTGAGGCCGCCCTGCACGAGGATGCCGTTGTCCGGGAAGCCGCGATCGGGCGGGCCGAAGATCGCGGCCGATCCATGAGAGACGTCGATCGCCGGCGACCAGGGCGCGGTGCCGACCAGCGGAACCTGGACCGTGAAGCATTGGTTCTCGAGCGCGCGTGCGGCGCAACCGGTACGCACCCGATGGTAGCCTCCCAGCGTGTCGGTGCAACTGGGCGCCAGAATCAGTTCGGCTCCGGCCTCGACCTGCGCGCGGGCGAGCAGCGGAAATTCGATGTCGTAGCAGATATTGATGCCGAAGCGACCCAACTCGGTTTCAAACAGTTTCAGCGGCGCGCCGCCACGGATGTCCCATTCCTCGCGTTCGAAACGCGTCATCACGCGCTTGTCCTGATGCTCCATGCCGCCGTTCGGCGCGAACACCCAGGCGCGATTGACGTAGACGCCGGTGTCCATTTCCCAGGGATAGCTGCCGGCGACAATGTAGACGCCGTGACGCTGTGCGAGGCGCTGATGCAAGGCGAGGTAATCGTCGCGATAGCGCTGGATCTCGCCGATCTGGCCGAGCACGTCGGCCTGCATCGGTTCCGGCAGCAATCCGGCCAGTACCATCGACGAATACTCCGGGAACACCAGCAAGCGTGCGTGTTGACGCACCGCCTCGGCCACCCAGTCGGCGATTGTCTGTTCAAACTGCGACCAGTTCTCCGGCTTGAGCGTCGGAAACTGGGCAGCGGCCAGCACGAAGGAATGGCTCATCAAGCGTCCAGGTTCTTGAGCCAGAAGCTCATCGGTTTTTCGGTGGATTGCTCCTGCCCCAGGTCCGGCCAGGCGAACGAGGTTCGCAGGTCGGGCCGGGGCTGGTAGCCGCGCCGCCGCCAGAACGCATCATTGGAGACGTAATCAACAGGTCGGGCAGGGTGCCGATCATCACGCTCCACAGCGCAGAACGCACAGAGGTTCAGCCCCTGTGCGCGCGCGTGCGCCTCACGTAACTCGAAGAACTTCACGCCCAGTCCGAGGCCGCGGTATTCCGGCAGCAGGACGGATTCACCGAAATAGTCGATTCGTTCGACGTCCAATCCGACACCTTCGAACGGAGCCCGGACCTCGGCGCTTTCGTCGGCCAGCGGAATCGCGGTGGTGGCGCCAATGCAATGCCCACGGTCCCAGACCAGTACGGCAAGGCTTCCAGGGCAGCGCAGGTAGGTCTGCAGATACTGGCGCTCGTATTCCAGAGAGCCCGCGTACAGGTAGGGCCAGTCGCGAAACACCCGCATGCGCACGCGCGCCAGCGCCTCGAGGTGCAGGGCGATTTCGGGGCCGCTCAGCGGCATCAGTCGCAGGCCCTCGTATTCGAGCACCATCAGGCCTCGGTACCCACTTGTGTCAGCCAGTCCTGAAGATGGTAGTAATTGCTGATGCGGACCACCTTGCCGGCCCGTAGTTCGAAGAAGGCGCCGCCAGGTCGGTGATAGGTCTGGCCACGGACTTCGGGCGGGCCCTCATCGGTGTTCAGGTAGGTGCCGAGCACCGTGAACTCCAGGGCGCAGCGGGTGCCGTCCGGATCGCTCGTGATCTCGATATTCTCGACCCGTTCGCGATAACAACGGTTCATGCGATGCATGAAGGCAATGAAGGCGTCGCGCCCCAGCTCACGCCCCCCTGATTGATATCGTGAACCACGTCGTCGGCCAGCAAGTCGACGAAGCGGTTCCTATCGCCGGCATTGAACGCGGCGTAATAGCTCTGCAGGAGTTCATGTGCTGCGCGGCTCATGGGCTCGGCATCCTGATCGACGGGGGAACCGCCAATTCTAGCGGTTTGTGCGCCGATCACGGAACCGGTTGGGCCGAATCTTGCGTTCAGACTTGCCATTGCCGGTGAGCACAACAAGGGGCGGGGATGTTCAAGGTCTTGGTGGTCTATTTCACGCAGACGGGCCAGCTCGGGCGCATCGTGCGTTCGGTGATGGCGCCGTTCGAGGAAGCCGAGGGTGTGGAACTGGTCTACGAACAACTGGAACCACGTAAACCCTATCCGTTTCCGTGGCCGATCGTGAGCTTTTTCGATCAATTTCCTGAAAGCGTGCACCGCGATGGCCCGGAACTGCGGCCCACCGCGTTCGATCCGGACGCGGACTACGATCTGGTGGTGCTGGGGTGGCAACCCTGGTATCTGTCGCCGTCGCCACCCACGTCGGCCTTTCTGAAGTCCGAAGCGGGGCGCCGCGCGCTCTCCGGCAAGCCCGTGGTCACCATCATCGGTTCGCGCAACATGTGGCTGATGGGGCAGAAGGCGGTGCGCGAGATGATCGACGAAGCGGGCGGGCGCCTGGTTGCCAATATCGCGCTGGTTGACCAGGGATCTCCGGCGGCTACCTTTGTGACGACGCCATTGTGGCTGTTGACCGGTTTTCGCAAGGGCGTTCGCGGCGTGTTGCCGCCAGCCGGCGTGGCCGAGCACGAGATCATCGGTGCACGTCGCTTCGGCACGCCGCTGCTGTCCGCGCTGATGGAGGGCCGTCTGGGCTCCGGTGAAGTGCTGCTGGACCCGGCGGAAGCGGCGCCGGTCAATCCGAAGTATGTGGTGGCCGAGCAACTCGGCTGGCGCAGTTTCTTCGTCTGGGGCTGGCTGGTGCGTCTGGCAGGTCCGCAGGGGCGTTGGTTGCGGGTGCCGCTGCTGGCCGTTTACACCGTGTTTCTGTGCGCGGCGATCTGTACCGTGGTGCCGCTGACGGTGCTGGCGCGTCTGCTGCTGGGCTTCGTGCCGGCCTATCGGCGCTGGATCGACCGGCGTGTGGCGTTCTTTGAGCGCTGCGGCGAACAGTCCTAGAACGAGAAAACCGGACGCGCCGTGGCGGCGCGTCCGGTTTCGGCTGAAGCCTCCTCAGACCACGGTCAGCGCCATGCCGGCGACGGTAAAGCGCCCGCTCTCGGGAACTGCGCAGAAGATCTTCTGGCCCTTCTTGAGCTTGCCGGAGTGCAGTAGTTCGTCGAGGATGATGTAGATCGAAGCGGAGCCGGTATTGCCGCATTCGGCCAGGTTGGTAAACCACTTGTCGTCGCCGACATTGATGCCGGCCTCTTTCATGCCGCCGTCGAGCCGCCCCTTGAAGTACATCGACGACAGGTGCGGCAGGAACCAGTCGACTTTTTCGAAGTCCACGCCGTGCTCGTCGCGCGCGACGCACAAGCCCGCAACGCCGACCCGCACCATGTGTTCCTCCAGCGCGCGCACGTCCTGCTGCAGCAGCAGATAGCCTTTGCGCACCACGTCGAAGATGTCTTCCTCGTCGGTCCAGTACTTCCAGCCGCCGTCCTTGTCCTTGTTGAGGCCGTTGTACATGCAGGTGGGGGTTTCGCCGGACCAGCAGCGCACGTCGATGGCGTCGATGCGCAGATTGAGCTGGCCGGGCCGCGGCTCGGCTTCCATCATCACCGCGCCCGCACCGTCGGAGAGCATCCAGCGCAGGAATTCCTTCTCGAAGCTGACCATGGGCGCGAGATCCTTGCCGGGCTCGATATCGGAGGTCATCGCGGTGTAGGCCTTGCGCGCCATGAAGGCGCTGGCCCGCTCCGAACCGGTGGCGACGAAGTTTTTCTTCAGCCCCAGCGCCATGCACATCCACGCGTATTTCATGGAGGTCATGCCGGACGCGCAGACGCCGGCCGTGGACATGATTTCGGCAGGCGCCATGCCCAGCTCGCCGGCCACCATGTTGGAGTGGGACGGCAGCAGCTGATCGGGCGACGCCGAGCCGCAGGCAAGGCCTTCGACCGCGTCCAGCGGCATGTCGAGCTGCGCGGTCAGCTTGCGCACGGCTTCGGCGGTCAGCTCGGCGTTGGTGTGCGTACGCTTTCCGGTTTCGGGCTCGATCGCGTAGTGGCGGTGCTTGATGCCGTTGTTCTGAAGAACGAACAGCTTCACGCGTGGCGACTGGTTCTCGATCTTGCCGAGTATGGCTTCGATGCGGTCGTTGCCGACCGGCTCGTTGGGAAGAAATGAGGCGACGTCAGTGATGTAGACCGTATTCATGGCACTTTCGGGCAAGGTGGGGCGGCATGACCGTCGGGGGACGGTCACCATTTCGGAGCTTCAGGGGCCAGGTTGTCGTGGGTTTGGCGGCGCTGCAGATCCCTTACATAACATCGAACGCATCGCCAGAATCGTGTTACAACCGCCGAAGCCGAAGGTATTCGACAGCAGCGTCTTGACCTTCACGTCCCTGGCCTCGTTGGGGACGTAATCCAGATCGCAGTTCGGATCGCGTTCGTGATAATTGATGGTGGGCGGTACCACGCCGTCGCGCAGCGTCATGCAGGCTGCGACGAACTCGATCGCACCGGCGGCGCCCATGGTGTGTCCGAGCATCGACTTGATCGAGCTCATCGGCACCTTGTAGGCGTGATCGCCGAATGCGGCCTTGACCGCATGCGTTTCGGTGGAATCATTGGCGGACGTGGCGGTGCCATGCGCATTGATGTAGTCGATGTCGTCGACATTGAGTTCGGCGTCTTCCAGGGCGCGTTTGATCGCCTTGGTCTGGCCTTCCGCGCTCGGGCGAGTGGCATGGAAGCCGTCGTTGTTGAAGCCGTAGCCCACAAGCTCGCAATAGATCGTGGCACCACGCTTCCTGGCATGCTCGTATTCTTCGAGCACCACGACGCCGGCGCCTTCGGACAGCACCAGGCCATCGCGATCTCGGGCGAACGGGCGCACCGCTTCACCCGGATTGCCGTTGCGCGTCGACATCACGCGCAGCGCATTCCAGCCGCTGAAGATGCCGTAGGACAACGGCGCTTCGGTACCGCCGGTCACCATCGATGTGGCATAGCCATGCTGGATCAGTCGGAAAGCTTCACCGATGGCGTTGGAGCCGGACGAGCAGGCGGTGGACACGGTGAAGGTCGGGCCGCGCAATTTGTGGCGAATGCAGATGTGCCCGGCTGCGGCATTGAACATCGACAGCGGAACGGTCAGCGGGCTGACGAAACGCGGACCCTTGCTGTGCAGCGCCTTCTGCTGCGTGTCGATGGTGTTGATGCCGCCGATGCCGGTGCCGATGACGACGCCAGTCTTGTCCTCGTCGACGTCACTCAATCCGCTGTCCGCCATGGCTTCGTCGGCCGCGAACAGTGCGAGCTGACAGACACGGTCGAGGCGGTACGCGTCCGGATAATCGATATCGGCGACCTTGAAGTCCTTGATTTCACCACCGATGCGGGTCCGGAACGGTGCTGCATCGAAGGCATCGATCGAGGTCACCCCGGTACGCCCCGCGGCGATGCCGTTCCAGAATGCCTGACGACCGACGCCGACCGAGGTGACCGCGCCGAGACCGGTGACGACGACTCTATGCCGCTGCATTTTCTTTCTTCGCAAGTTGTTCTTTGACGACCTTCACGATCGAGTCAAAGTCTGAAATCTCCTGGCCGGCGTCATCCGGGAACGAGATGCCGAACGAGGTTTCGACTTCGAAGATCGTCTCCAGAAACTGCAGGGAATCCGCGCCCCAGTCCGACAGTTTCGATCCGTGCGTGATGATTTCCTTGTCGATCTTCAGGTTTTCGGCGAGAAGCTGGCGGAGCTTTTCTTCGGTGGTGTCATACATGGTTCAATCCCCTTGCGAGCAAATGAAAAAATATCGGGCTTCCTGCCGTGTCAGCTCAGGTACCCGTACTGACGCAGGCTGTCACCTGCGATCGACTCCACCACGTCGAACGAGCCATAGCTGTTCTTGTGGTGGAGTACCCCAACCTTGGCCAGCAAGCCATCCAGCTTCGGCTTGCCGCGTTTGATTTTTGGAAGGCCACAGAACTTGAAAATCCTGTTGATCTCGCTGCGCGGGTTGGCGAGCACGTCTTCGTAGCGGACTTCATGGAAGTGCCGAATCTGCGGCCGAACCTCGTTGATGAACTTGACCGAAGCATCCCAGACGTGCGCGGTGGTGCGTACGTCTTCAAGGCCGTACTGGGCTGCGTGCTCCGACAGGCCGGTCACGCGCGGGTAGGGCACAAAGGCTTGATCCTTGAAGTACGGATGCCTGGTCTTGAGATCCTGTTCACGCTGCAGCCGGTAGAGCTTGAGCAGGGAATTGGCCACCATGCGACCGTCACGCACCAGATAGACGAAGCGTGCATCCGGAAACAGATCCTGCAGCAGCAGGATTTCGGTCAGCAGTGCCGGAGACTTGTTGAGGAAGCGGTGGCCACCACTTTCACGGAAGCAGTCGATGACATGCTTGATGCCATCGTAGAGTCTGTCGATATCCTGCTGTTGCAGGTCGCTGGCGCGCATCCGCCGCGGCGCCAGCGAGAACGGCTCGAACTTGAGGCATTCGCCCCAGAAGCGCATCGCCTCGGATGGCGAGCTGCCGTCGACCATGACGCTGTCCTTCAGATAACGCTCGCCGCGCACATCCAGGCGCAGCGTTCGGCGCAGCCAGTCCGCTGCCTTGAAGGTGCGCGGGTCGACGAACACATCCATCGCGTGCGTGAAGTAGGCGATGTCTTCGTGCGTGGACAGGATTTCCTGCAACATCGTGGAGCCGCAGCGCGGCGTGCCGATGATGAAGATCGGCGCCTTGATCTGGATGTCGTCGATCTTGCCGCGCATCATCGACAGGCTGATCGCCCGCACCAGCATCTTCAGCGGCAGCGGCTGTTCGAGCGGGATCAGATGCTGGTTCTTCCACTGCCGCGACAGCAGCAAGCGGGACGCCAGGTTTCGGTACTGGTCCGTTTTCAGCGCTGTGGGTTCGACCATCACTTGCCTGTCGCTCCTGAGCGCCGTTTGAGCCGGACCGGCACGCCGCCCACCGGAATCAGAGTGATCGAAGCGAATGGTTTCGGAGGTTTGTCGCCCGCGTATTCGAACTCGAACTGCTGGACGAAACTTGCCAGCAGCAACACGGCCTCCATGATGGCGAAGCGGTCGCCGATGCAGGTCCGCGGTCCGCCGCCGAATGGCATGAACACATAGCGTGGCAGACGGGAATCCAGGCCGTCGGACCAGCGCTCCGGTTTGAAGTCCCTGGCATCGTTGAAATAGCGTGGGTCACGCTGCATCGCCCAGGGAGAGATGTAGATCAGTGATCCGGCGGCGATCGGATAGCCGCCGATCTCGCAATCGTCGACCGCCTGGCGCGCCACCAGCGAAACCGGCGGGTAGAGGCGCATGCTTTCGCGCACGGTCCATTCCACCGCCTGCAGCACTGCCAGGTCCGCCGCCTGCGGGGCACGGCCGGCCAGGGTCTGGTCGATCGCGGCGTGCAGCGTCGCCTGCCATTGCGGATGCTGCGTCAGCAGATACAGCGTCCAACTCAGGGCGGTCGCGGTGGTGTCGTGGCCGGCGACGAACAGGGTGACGGCCTCGTCGCGAATCTGCGCGTCGGGCATCGGCTTTCCGTCTTCGTCGCGCGCTTGCATCAGCATCGCCAGCAGCGTTCCGCGTTCGTCCAGGTTCTTGCGGTGCTGGGACATGAACCGCGCCACCAGTTTGTCGATGCGCGCCACGGCCCGCCGGTAGCGGCGGACATTGCGCGTCGGCGCCCAATCCGGGGCGACCAGCGGGTGCAACATGCGTTCGGTGATCCCGCCCAGCAGATCGTCCATGGCCGAGCCGACTTCGGCGACATCTCCCGCCACATCCTCGTCGAACAGCGCGCGGGCCACGACCTTGGACGCGATGTCACGCATGTCCACATACATGTCGCGCACCTCGCCGTCCCGCCACTCGCCGACCAGCTCGGCGGCGTAGTCCGACATGATGCGACCGTACTCGGCAATGCGGTCGCGATGAAAGCCGGGCGCCGCGAGGCGACGCTGCTTGCGCCACTGATCGCCGTCCGCCGACAGCAGTCCCCAGCCGAACACGCGGCGCACGCGGCTGAAGAACATCTGGTGTTTGACGAAATTGCGGTAGTTGCCGAGCAGCACGTACTCGTTGAGCTCGGGGTCGGCAATCAGATAGGCGGCGCGATGCACCATCCGCAGTTTGACAATGGGCCCGTACTCGCGGGCGCAGCGTTCGAGGAATCCGTTGAGGTCGCGGCCGAAGTCGAGAATGTTGCCCAGCACCGGGCGGCCAGGCGGGCCGAGGGGCCTGGGTGCGGCAATGGCTAGCGACAACAACGACACAAAAAGCCCCCTGATTTGCAGGTTTTCCGTCAAGGCAGCTGTTACGGCTGCTTACAAAAGGAATAAGGTTCTTACGATTGGGACCACGCAAGGCGTGGGCCAACTCCGCGACCCCGGTGTGCTGAATGTGCACTGAATCACGTTCTGGCCGAAGGGCCGCGCCGGGCTGCCGGACCTGCCGCAATAGGGTTCAAATCTTGCTTGCGCCCTTCCACGCGGCTCGGCAGGCGCTCACTCCTTGGGGAAACAACCGCGTGGAAATTGTTGTCGACATACTCAAACAGCTGAATATCGTCCCGGTGCCGCTGCTCGATGGGCAGGCACAGGTGGTGCGCGCTCGCGCCTTGCTCGAAGCCAATCGGGAAGGCGTTTTCCATGCCCTGGCCGAGTCTCCGGACGGAATGACCAGCGCGGAACTGGCCGAGAAACTGGGATTCGCGCCCGACGGCGCCAAGGTGCTGCTGCGCGCCCTGAACAGCATGGGTTACCTGCGCGAACGCGGCGGTCGCTACAGCAACGGGCGCTGGGTGCGACGCTGGATACTCGACCCCAAGCGTGGTCTGCACTACATGCTGCGCTTGCAGCTCTATACCTATCACCGCCTCGAAGGCCTGGGGCAGAACCTCAAGACCGGCCGGCCGACCATGGATTTCCATGCGATGGACGCGGCCAATCCGACGCCGCAGCAGGAAACCTATACACGCGCCATGCGCGAGGCGGCACGCCTGATCATTCCAGACCTGTTGAAGCGTGCGGCGGTGCCGCCGAAGGTCGAGCGGATGCTGGATATCGGCGGGGCGCATGGCGAGTACTCACGTGCCTTCGTCAATCGCTTCGCGGGGCTCAAGGCCAAGATGATCGATCTCGCCGGACCGGTTGCCACGGCGGCGAAGATCATGGAGGAGGAGGGCAATCCCGAAGGTCTGGAGCTGGCGGTCGGTGATGCCCTGCGAGACGACTTCGGCAAGAACTGGGACCTGGTGCTGCTCGCCAACATGGTGCATCTGTTCAATACCGAACAGAACGTGGACATGTTCAAGCGTTGCCGCGCCGCCCTCAAACCGGGCGGCAGTCTGCTGGTGATGGACCAGTTCACCGGTTTGGGGCGCCGCCGTGACCACATTTTCGCGGTGATCTCGCTGAACTTCTTCAACGTGGGCGGCAAGGCCTACGACGTTTCCGAGATGAACGCGATGCTGCGCGAGGCCGGTTTCGACAAGGTCCAGAGCAAGCCGTTTTCACTGAGAACGCCGGGCGCACTGATTCAGGCCTGGGCATAGCTCAGCGAGCCTTCGGGGTAGGGCGCCGCGTGGTTTGCTGCCCTAGCCCGGGGCACGTGCGGCGCGGCGTCGTTCCCACACGGTCGTCAGTGGGACCGCGGCGTGCTGATAGCTCAGAGAAAACTCGTCAAGCTTGCGTCGCGCGGCATCTACGGACTGGGATTCCGGCAGTACGAAGGCGTCGAAGCCGCAGCGACGCATGAAGTGAATCTGGTCAACGTGAACCTCGCCAACTGCTCGAATCTGACCGGTGTATCGATAACGATCACGCAGAACCCGCGCCTGGCTGTAGGCCCGGCCGTCCGCGAACTTGGGGATTTCGAGCAGCAGCATCGGCCGGTCGAGCAGTTCGGCGGCGAATTCGTCGACATTCTCGGTGTTGGGAATGCTGACGGCGATCTCCAGGCCAGCCGGTGCCTTGCCGAGCTCGCGCCAGCGCGCCAGACTGACGACCACGTGTCCGCTTTCGGGCCATGCGGCTTCGTTATCAAGTACGGTCCAGCCGTCGCTGGCAAGCTGGCCGTCCGCCAGAATCAGCGAGCTCATGCCAAGGCTTCCGCAGGCGTTTCGGCGCTGTCGTAGAGGCGTGCCTTGAACGGCGGCATGCCGACACGGCGGTAGGTGGCGAGGAAGCTCTCCTCGGCATCGCTGCGCTGTTCCAGGTAGACCTCGACGATCTTCTGCACGGCGCCCGCGATGTCGGCGCGCGAAACCGACGGGCCGGTTCGGTCGCCCAGGGAAGCGTCGTCCTCGGCCGAGCCGCCGAGCGTGATCTGGTACCACTCCTCACCCTTCTTGTCGACGCCGAGGATGCCGATGTGGCCGACGGTGTGGTGGCCGCAGCCGTTCATGCAGCCGGACATCTTCATCTTGATCTCGCCGATGTCGTGCTGATAGTCGAGGTCGTCGAAACGATCGAATATCTCCTGGGCCACGCTGATCGAGCTGGCGTTGGCCAGCGAGCAGAAGTCCAGGCCGGGGCAGCAGATCAGGTCGGTCAGCAGGCCGATGTTCGGCGTCGCCAGCCCCAGTTCGGACAGGCGCTGCCACACCGCGTAGACATCGCGGTCGGCGACGTCGGCCAGCACCAGGTTCTGGTCGTGCGTGGCGCGGATTTCGCCGGCGCTGTAACGATCGGCGAGATCGGCCACTGCATCCATCTGCTCAGCCGTGATGTCGCCGGGTGCGATGCCGTTGGCCTTGAGCGAGACGAACACGATCGAATAGCCGGACACGCGATGCGGAGCGAGGTTGCGGCGGGCCCAGCTGGCGAAGCGGCTGTCCACTGCCAGTTGCTTCGCGTAGCCCGGTTCCCCAGCCGCCGCTTCGTCGTACTGCGGCAGTTCGAAGCGGCTCTTGATGTCCTCGATGTCCTGCGGCTGCAGACGCAGATTGGAATCTTTCAGCGCGTTCCATTCGGCCTCGACCATCCGAGCGAACTGTTCGGGGCCGGTGGCCTTGACCAGTACCTTGACGCGCGCGCGATGGATATTGTCGCGACGGCCGAGACGGTTGTAGATGCGCAGCACCGCTTCAAGATACGAGATCAGGTCGAGTTCCGGCAGAAACTCGCGAATCTTGTGACCGATCATCGGCATGCGGCCGAGACCGCCACCGACATAGATCGAATAGCCGAGCTCGCCGGCATCGTTGCGCACGATATGGACGCCGATATCGTGGACCTGCGTCGCCGCGCGATCGCGCGTGGACGAGGAGAACGCGATCTTGAACTTGCGCGGCAACCAGTTGAATTCGGGGTGGAACGTCGCCCATTGGCGTGTCAGTTCGCAATACGGGCGGGGGTCGACCAGTTCGTCGCGCGCCACGCCGGCCAGGTGGTCGCTGGTGATGTTGCGGATGCAGTTGCCGGAGGTCTGGATCGCGTGCATTTCCACCGAGGCCAGATCGGCCAGAATGTCCGGCACTTCCTCCAGCTTTGGCCAGTTGTACTGGATGTTCTGGCGTGTCGTGAAGTGGCCGTAGCCCTTGTCGTAGCGGCGTGCGATATGCGCCAGCATGCGGAGTTGCCGGGAGGCGAGCAGGCCGTATGGAATCGACACCCGCAGCATCGGCGCGAAGCGCTGAAGATACAGGCCATTGCGCAGCCGCAGCGTCTTGAACTCCTCTTCGTCGAGCTGGCCGGCGAGAAAGCGCTGGGTCTGATCGCGAAACTGTGCAACGCGTTCGTCGACCAGCGTCTGGTCGAATTCGTCGTAGCGATACATATCAATGCGTCTCGGTGGCGTTCGGCTTCCGTCGGCGGGCTCGATTCGTCCGCCGGTTCTCAGGGGGCGCGTAGATTAACAGCGTCACCGCCCGCCTTGGAGGGGATCGAATCAAAAGGCATATTGATATATCGCAGGGCGAAAAAGCCTTGCTCGGACTCGGACTCAGAGCCTGTGAGTTTTTAGTTCGTCGACACGGGCATCGCGCCGTTCTGTGATTGTTGCGTCCGCGTCGATGCGTGCTCGAGCGGCGTTGCCAACGCTCATACTTGGCGCTGAGGCTTCGCGCAGGCCGCCTGTTCGTGCTTCTTAGGCGCCAGCTCACGATCAGTAGATGTCGTCATGTCAAAGCACAAGCTATTCGCGTGCCAACCAGGGAGCGTGCAGAAAAACTCTCATGCTGAAAGGGATGAGAATCGTGGTCCTCATGCCATAGACGATCGGCAGCCGCTTTTGATTGCAGCCGCCGCGAGGCACACCTGCGTGCAGGCGTACTGGTTCGCGTGGCATGCATTCCATTCGGATACACAGGTGTACAAGCACACGAAAGACGAGGACCCAGAACAATGACGACACAACGCCTGCAATGGTCCTTGCTGCTACTGCGCCTGAGCGTGTTCCTGGTCATGCTGATGTGGACGCTCGACAAGTTCGTCAATCCCGCGCACGCGGCGAAGGTCTTCGAGAGCTTCTATTTCATTGATGGACTGGGTGTGGGTTTGATGCGCGTCATTGGCGCGATCGAGCTGCTGGTGATCGTCGCATTCGTCGCCGGGCTTGCCAAGCGCTGGACCTACGGCTTCGTGCTGGTCGTGCAGCGGTGTCGACGCTGTCGTCGTTCAGGATCTACCTCGATCCCTTCGCGTCGCCGAACCTGCTGTTCTTCGCCGCATGGCCGATGCTCGCGGCCTGCGTGACGCTGTTCCTTGCTCCGCGACGAGGATCGGCTGGCCAGCGTCGGCTGAGCCGTTGTGCTGGCGCACCGGCGGTGCGCAGTTCGATTCGGTCGTCGTTGCCGTGCTGCGCCCGAGCCGGCCGGCGGCGTACGCGGCATACGAACGGGGCTGGCACCGCCGCCTGCGCGGAGGCCGGCCAGAAAGTGCCGGCCGGCTGACACCCCCGGACAACCCCTGCTTCTGTGATACTGTGTTTCACATATTCACAATCTGGAGCCTCCCGTGAAGAACGTGACGGTATCCGTGGACGACGAGACTTACACCCATGCGCGCGTGGTCGCCGCCCAGCGCGGCACCTCCGTCAGCCGGCTGGTGCGCGACTTTTTGGCCAACATCGACCACGGCGCCCAGGAACCTGCGACGGAATGGGAATCCCTGTGGCAGCTGATCGACGGCGAGCAGGTGGAGGTCGGAGAAACGCCTTCGCGTTCGCGGACCTACGCCGATGCCCGCCTTCGTTGACACCAATATCCTGCTCTACGCAGCATCGACCGCGCCCCATGAAGCGGATAAATCGCGAATCGCCCGGCAGATACTGGTCGAGGGCAACTGGCGCCTGTCGACCCAGGTGTTGCAGGAGTTTTATGTCAATGCCATCCGCAAGCTGACGAAACCGCTGAGCGAAGCCGCCGCACTGGCCTTCATGCAGCAAGTGACACGGGTTCAACCCGTAGCGATCGATCTCGGCATTGTTTTACGGGGGATACACAACGCCAGGCGCTACCGGATCAGTTACTGGGACGGCGCCATCGTGGCGGCCGCCCAGATGTCCGGCTGCGAGATTCTGTATAGCGAAGACCTCAATCACGGCCAGTCATATGACCAGGTCAGGGCCGTGAACCCCTTCCAATCCGGGTTACGGTGACGCCGGGTTACGGTGACGGTATACAAAACGCACGAATTGGTTCGGGATACCAGCCGCGTCCGATGGTCCTCGGCCAACAACGATTCAAGGTTCGACGCCCGCAACTCAATCCGTGCGCGGTTGGGCTCCAGCAGCCGCGGCGCGCCTTGCGCTCGCTGCCTGGCGCCCCCTGCGACAGCGCCTCGCGTACTTCGGCTTCGCTGGACTCGAGCATGTCCGGAAACAGGCCCGCCTTCATAGGCGCCAGCTCACGATCAGTAGATGTCGTCATGTCAAAGCACAAGCTATTCGCGTGCCAACCCGGGAGCGTGCAGAAAAGCTCTCACGCTCTCAGATCACGCTCAGTTCCGAAATCAGTCGGCGCGCCTCACTCATGCGCGACTCGTGCTCCGGGATCGCGGCCACCTTGTCCACGATCTCGCGCGACAGGTGGGGCGCAAACAGATGGATGAAGTCGTACATGTAGGCACGCAGGAACAGCGCGCGCCGAAAGCCGATGTGCGTGGTCGACATTTCAAACAGATGAGCCGCCGGTAGTGCCACCAGGTCCTTGTCGGCCTGCTCGTCGTAGGCGAGGTCGGCGACGATGCCGATGCCCAGACCCAGGCGCACATAGGTCTTGATCACGTCCGCGTCCACCGCTGTCAGCACCACATCGGGGCGTAGACCGTGTGCGGCAAACGCCTGGTCGAGCTTGGAGCGGCCGGTGAAGCCGAAGGTATAGGTCACGATCGGGTGCTGGCCGATGTCTTCCAAGGTGATGCGGCGTGACAGTTTCGCCAGCGGGTGATCGGGGCGCACCAGCACGCAACGGTTCCAGTGATAACAAGGCAGCATCACCAGTTCCTCGAAATGTTCCATCGCCTCGGTGGCGATCGCGAAATCGGTTTCGCCGTTGGCGGCAAGTTTGGCGATCTGCGGCGGGCTGCCTTGGTGCAGGTGCAGACGCACCTGCGGGTATTGGCGGCGAAAGCGCTCGATGACGGTCGGCAGCGCATAGCGCGCCTGGGTATGCGTGGTGGCGATCGACAGATCGCCTCGATCGCTGTGCCGGAATTCCTCGGCCACATTCTCGATATTGGCGACATCCTGCAGGACGCGCTCGGCATATTCGAGGATGCGCTGGCCGGCCGGTGTGATCTCACTCAGGTGCTTGCCGTTGCGGATGAAGACTTCCACACCCAACTCGTCTTCAAGCAGCCTGATCTGCTTGCTGACACCGGGTTGGGACGTGAACAGCGCATCCGCCGCAGCGGTCACGTTGAGCCCGCGTTTGGCAACTTCGTGAATGTAGTGCAACTGGCGAAGCTTCATGCGTCGGCGTCCCGGTGTGTCCGGCGGCGGAGTTGCCGCCTTATTCTCTGCGGTTCTCAGCGTATCGAAATTGATACCCACGCGAAACGTCTCGATATGGCGGGAGCGCGCCGGCTGCGGACGCCCTCCAGGTGCGATACGCTCCCGCGCATGTCCGCCCCCTGGCCGTATTTTCCGATTTTCGTGCGCCTTTCAGGCGAGCCCGTTCTGGTCGTGGGTGGCGGTGAGGTGGCCTTGCGCAAGGTCCGGTTGCTGCGTCGCGCCGGTGCGGATGTCCGTCTGGTCGCGAAGTCGGTGCTGGACGAACTGAAACCGCTGCGGGTCGCCGAGGCGTTCGATCCCGCGCAACTGGCTGGCTGTCGTATGGCGATCGCCGCGACCGACGACCCGGCACTGAACCGGCGCGTTGCCGCCGAAGCCGAGGCGCGTGGCGTCTGGGTCAATGCGGTGGACGATCCGCAGGCCAGCCGCTGGATCACACCGGCGATCGTGGACCGCAGCCCGCTGTTGATCGCGCTGTCCTCGGCCGGCGCAGCGCCGGTATTGGTGCGGCGCTGGCGCGAACGTCTGGAAACCATGCTGCCGTCCGGTTATGGACGGCTGCTGTCCTATATCGGCGAACGCCGCGCCGCGATCCGCGAACGTGTGCCGCAGGCGATGCGCCGACGGATCTGGGAAGCCTTCCTTGATGGCCCCGCCCCCGAAGCAGTGCTGGCCGGCGATGAGGCCGCGGCCGATGCGGTCCTGGAGCTATTGCTGACGGACACATCGGGCGACGGCGAGGTTTATCTCGTCGGAGCCGGGCCGGGCGATCCCGATCTGCTGACGCTGCGCGCGGTGCGCCTGATGCAGCAGTGCGACGTCGTGCTGCACGATGCACTGGTATCGCCGGCGATCATGGAACTGGTGCGGCGCGATGCGGAACGCCTGTACGTGGGCAAGAAGCGCGACAAGCACACGCTGCCGCAGCAGGACATCAACGGCGCGCTGGTGCGCCTGGCGCGAGAAGGCAAGCGCGTGCTGCGGCTCAAGGGCGGTGATCCCTTCGTGTTCGGCCGCGGCGGCGAGGAAATCGCGGAACTGGCTGCGGCCGGCATTCCTTTCCAGGTGGTGCCGGGCATTACCGCGGCCAATGGCTGTGCCGCCTATGCCGGCATTCCGCTGACGCACCGTGACTATGCGCAGGCCTGCATTTTCGTTACCGGCCATCCGAAGAAGGATGGCAGTCTCGATCTGCATTGGGACCAACTCGCGCGACGCGGTCAGACCGTGGTCATCTACATGGGGCTCAACACCTTGCCCGATGTGTGTGCGCGCCTCATCGACAACGGCCTGCCGGCGGACTGGCCGGCGGCCGTGGTGGAGGAGGGCACCTCGGCGCGGCAGTGCGTGGTCACGGGGACGCTGGCCTCCTTGCCGCAGGCGGTCCGATCCGCCGCCGTGGAGGGCGCGAGTCTGGTCATCGTAGGCGAGGTGGTGCGACTGCGCGAACAGCTGGCCTGGTTCAAGAACAAGGCCTGACAAAGACCGATGTCCAGGAAAAAACGCAGACGCGTTGCGCGTCGACATGCCGCCTGGCCGCGTGCCACCCTGCTCAGCGTCATGATCCTGCTGCTGGCGGCCCTGATTCATGTGCTGCTGCCGCCGGCGACGCCGGACGTTTACGGCGGCCTGCCGCAGCCGCAGTCCTTGCCGATTCGGCTGAGCTCGCACGTGTTGCGCAACGAGGGTTTCAGCCTGGCTTACTCGGAGTGGTGGCGCACGCCGCTGTGGGTGGCCTACCGATTGTCGGGCCTGCCGGAGGGCGCTTCGCCGCCGCGCCCGGATCATTTCACCCGCGACCGACGCACGCTGTGGCCGGTGGACGAAGCCGATTATTCACATAGCGGTTACGACCGCGGTCATATGGCGCCGAATCATCTGATCGCGAGCCTGTATGGACGCGAGGCGCAGCGCGATTCCTTTCGGATGAGCAATATCGTGCCGCAGAGTCCGCGGCTCAATCAGTTGCTGTGGCAAAGGATCGAAGCGCTGGAGGCGGATGGGGTCGCCGGCCGCTTTCCAGGCACTTACGTAATGGTCGGCCCGGTGTTCGACGCGGCAAGCCGACGGCTGGACAGCGGCGTGGCGGTGCCGTCCGCCTTCTATCGAATCTGGCTGCGCGTCGACGGGGACGCCGTGCCCAAGGCGCTGGCGTTCCTGGTGCCGCAAACGGTTTGCGGCGACGAGCCTCTGACCCGTTACCTGGTATCCGTGGACGCGCTCGAAGCCGTCACAGGACTCGATTTCTTCGCGACGCTCGACGATGCGCTGGAGGCGCAGTTCGAGTCACAGCCGAGCAGCGACTTCTGGTCGCTGACGAGCTATGCAAATCGCCCGGCGCACTACGCCAATTCGTTTCGCGGCGGTCGCTGCACGCGCGAGTGAACCGGCTCGTTCAGAGGCTGCGCAAGCCCGGCTCGCGGGCGCCGGTGTCGGTACGGTTGTCGGAGGCACCGTCCATGTCCTTGCTGCGCAAGCGCTTGTAGATCGCGCGCTGGATTCCGGCGGAATCCAGCGCGCACTGCGCCAGCAGTTCCTCGCGGGTTCCATGTTCGACGAACTGGTCGGGCAAGCCGAGATTGAGCACGCCGATGCTCTGATGCTGGGCCGCCAGCACCTCGTTGACGGCGCTGCCGGCGCCCCCGAGCACCGAGTTCTCCTCGATGGTGACGAGCAGGTCGCTGGACTGCGCCATCTGAAAAACCACGGACTTGTCGATGGGTTTGACGAAGCGCATGTCCACGACCGTGGCATCCAGAATCTCGGCGGCTTCCAGCGCGGGGGCCAGCATGCTGCCGAAGGCCAGGATCGCCACACGCGGACGGCGGCGTCCGATCGGCTCGCGCAAAATGCGCGCCTGGCCGATGCTCAATGGGCGCGGTTCCGCGTCCATTGCCACGCCGGTGCCGCTGCCGCGCGGATAGCGTACGGCGCTGGGGCCGTCATGCTGCAGGCCGGTTTCGAGCATGCGCCGGCATTCGTTCTCGTCCGACGGCGCCATCACCACCATATTCGGTATGCAGCGCAGATAGCTCAGATCGTAGGCGCCGTGGTGGGTGGCACCGTCGGCGCCGACCAGGCCGCCGCGATCCAAGGCGAACAGCACCGGCAGGTTCTGGATCGCCACGTCGTGTATCAGCTGGTCGTAGGCGCGTTGCAGAAAGGTCGAATAGATCGCGACCACCGGATGCACGCCTTCGGTGGCCATGCCGGCGGCCAGGGTCACGGCGTGCTGCTCGGCGATGCCGACGTCGAAGTACCGGTCCGGGTAGCGCTTTGCGAATTCGACCATTCCGGAGCCTTCGCGCATCGCTGGCGTGATCGCGGCGAGCCGTTCCTTGCGTTCGGCGGCCTCGCACAGCCAGTCGCCGAAAATCTGGGTATAGCTCGGTTTGCCGCCTGCTTTTTTGAGCGGAAACTCGCCGGTCACGGGATCGAACTGGGTGACGCCGTGATACTTGATCGGGTCCGCCTCGGCGGGGTCGAAACCCTTGCCCTTGACCGTGAGCACATGCAGCAACTGCGGGCCGCGAACACACTTGAGTCGCTGTAGGGTCGGCAGCAGGCTGGCCAGTTCGTGCCCGTCCACCGGGCCGTGATAGTCGAAGCCCAGCGAGCGGAACATCGAACCCGGCGTGTCCAGGTGCACGTCGTTGATTTCGCCTTCAGAGCCGGATTCGTGCGGAAGCGGACGCCCCGGGCGCAGGCGGTGCGGAGCGTTGAGCCCGAGCTTTTCGGCGACGCGCGCGGTGTAGTCGCGCATCGCGCCCACGTTCTCGGAAATCGACATGTCGTTGTCGTTGTAGATCACGAGTACGTCGAGACCGAGGTGGCCGATGTGGTTGAGCGCCTCGAAAGCCATGCCGGCGGTCATGCCGCCGTCTCCGATCACGGCGATGGCGCGACGGTCTTCGCCGCGCATCTTCGCCGCGGCGGCGATGCCGGCGGCGGCCGACAGCGAGGTGCTGGAGTGGCCGGCGCCGAACACGTCGTATTCCGATTCGGCGCGGTGCGGAAACGGGGCCAGTCCGCCGAAGCGGCGGATCGTTTCCAGACGTGAACGCCGGCCGGTGACGATCTTGTGCGGGTAGGCCTGATGGCCCACGTCCCAGATCAGGCGGTCGTGCGGTGTGCTGAAACAGTAGTGCAGGGCCAGCGTCAGTTCGACGGTGCCGAGATTGGCCGCGAAATGTCCGCCAATCCGTCCCAGCGTCTCGATCAGGTGGCGGCGCATCTCCACCGCCAGGTGCGGCAGCTGTTCCGGGGTGAGCTTGCGCAGATCGTCCGGGGTGTTGACGTGGCCGAGCAAGGCATAGCCTGGGATGTCAGTCATGAATGGAGGGGAGACAATTTGTGCGCCATTATGATGCGGTGAGGGACGCAGGCAAATGGAAACATCGACACTTGCTGTAATAAATGTATATTGTTCTTTAATAACATGAAGTTAAAAGATGAATTCGCGAACTGGAGTCGCCGCCGTGCGGTCTTTTCGAGGCGAAAGTTTCACACAGCCGTCATCGGGCACGCTGCGCGATATGGTCGGCCAGCTGATGCAGCGGCAGCGCCGCATCGCTAAGCGGGGCCAGTGCAGCATGGGCTTCGACGAACAGCTCGGCCGCCCTTTGCGACGACACGGACAGGCCGAGCAGCGCGGGAAAGGTCGGCTTGTTGCTCGCTTGGTCCTTGCCTCCGGTCTTGCCCAGAGTCTCAGAATCGCCCTCGACATCGAGTACGTCGTCCTGAATCTGAAAGGCGAGACCGATGCATTTTCCGTAACGGTCCAGTCCGTCGAGCACGCGCGCGTCAAGCGCGGTTCGCGCCTGGCAGGCCATCAGCAGGCAGGCGCGGATCAGCGCGCCGGTCTTGTGGATGTGCATGGCCTCCAGTTCGGCGAGGTTCATCTGGCGGCCGGCCGCCGCCAGATCCACGGCCTGACCGCCGCACATCCCACGTGAGCCGGCCGCTTCCGCCAGCAAATCCACCATGTGCAGCCGCGCCCGTGCCTCGGGACCACGATCGTCGTGCGCCAGCACGTGGAACGCCAGGGCCTGCAGCGCGTCGCCGGCAAGAATCGCGGTGGCTTCGTCGTAGGCCTTGTGGACGCTTGGACGGCCCCGGCGCAGTTCATCGTCATCCATCGCCGGCAGATCGTCGTGAACCAGCGAATAGGCGTGGATCAGTTCGACCGCACAGGCCGCGCCGTCAAGCATGGACGGGGCGACGGACAGCGCCTCACCGGCGGCATAGATCAGTAGCGCGCGCAGGCGCTTGCCGCCCTCGGCTGCGTAGCGCATCGCCTCGTGCAATGTGGCGGGGTAGTGATCGGCTGCGGGCAGCCAGCGCTCCAGCGCTGCATGCAGGCGCGCGTGGTAGTCGGGTATGCGGTCGACAAAGCTCGTGGCGCCGTCCGGGTTCAAGGTGCTTCGTCCGTCGCGTCCGGTGGGTTTTCCAGCAGGTTCTGGACGCGCAGTTCGGCGGTTTGCAGGGCCTGGCGGCATTGCCGCGCCAATGAAGTGCCGCGTTCGAACAGTCGCAGCGACTCTTCCAGCGGAAGCTCACCGCTTTCGATGCGTCCGACGATGCTTTCAAGCTCTCCGAGATCGGTTTCGAATCGGCTGACAGCGTCGGTTTCCTCGGTGGTCGTGGCGGCATCCGGTTTGCCGGCGCGGGGGCTGGGCATGGTGGTGTCCTGAAGTCGGTGGCCTGAAATCGGGCGCGGAGTGCGCGGTTTGTCGCGCGGTGGGGCTCGGTCTGAGGGCGAAGTTTAAGGGCGCGCGCCGCTTCGGCGATACCGTCGTGAGGGCGGCGTGAACGTCACAGGCTCGCCGGTCCGCACGGAATGGCCGTTCTGGTTGCGCCTGAGGCCGGGCTTCCGCTACTGTCCGGCGGCTTTCAAGCCCTCTCGCACATCCAGCCAGCACCATCGTGAGTCAATACAGCGCAGATCAGATCGAAGTCCTTTCCGGTCTCGACCCGGTGCGTCGTCGTCCCGGCATGTACACGGATACGACACGGCCCAATCACATGGCCCAGGAAGTTATCGACAATTCCGTCGATGAAGCTCTGGCCGGGCATGCCAAGACCATTGAGGTCACGGTGTTCGAGGACGGTTCGCTGCAGGTGCGCGACGATGGGCGCGGCATGCCGGTGGATATCCATCCCGAGCACGGCGTCAGCGGCATCGAGCTGATTCTCACGAAGCTGCATGCCGGCGCCAAGTTCTCGAACAAGATGTACCAGTACTCCGGCGGCCTGCACGGCGTGGGCGTGTCGGTGGTCAATGCGCTTTCCAAAAAGTTGCAGGTGCGCGTATGGCGCAATGCGGCCGAGCACCTGATCGAGTTCGCTGGCGGCGAGCGTCAGGGCGATCTGCAGGTGGTCGGTCCTGCCGCCAAGTCCCGCTCGGGCACGCAGGTGCGTTTCTGGCCGGACGAGTCGTATTTCGATACCGCCAGGTTTTCGTTGAGCAAGCTCAAGCGGAACCTGCGCGCCAAGGCCGTGCTGTGCCCGAACCTGAAAGTGATGCTGGATGACCAGATCAACAAGGAGCAGCTGGTCTGGCAGTACGAGCACGGCCTGGTCGATTACATGATGGATGCGCTCAAGGACATCGAAACCTTGCCGGCGCAGCCGTTCACCGGTCTGTTCAAGGGTGCGCGCGAAGAAGCCGAATGGGCGCTGGTGTGGGCGCCGGACGCGCCCGAGGCGATCGGCGAGTCCTACGTGAATCTGATTCCAACCGCGCAGGGTGGCACCCACGTCAACGGCCTGCGTACCGGCCTGACCGAGGCCGTGCGCGAGTTCTGCGACTTTCGCAACCTGCTGCCGCGCGGCGTCAGGATCGCGCCGGAGGATGTCTGGAACGGCTGCAACTACGTGTTGTCGATCAAGATGCAGGATCCGCAGTTCGCCGGCCAGACCAAGGAGCGCCTGTCATCGCGTGAATCGGCCTCGTTCGTTTCCGGGCTTGCGCACGACGCATTCAGCCTGTGGTTGAACCAGCACGCCGAAACCGGCGAACAGATCGCGCAATGGGTGGTCGGCAACGCCTCGCGCCGGCTCAAGCAGGCCAAGGTGGTGGAGCGCAAGCGCATCACTTCAGGCCCGGCACTGCCCGGCAAGCTTGCGGATTGCGTGTCCAGCGACCCGAGCCGCACCGAACTGTTCCTGGTCGAGGGTGATTCGGCGGGCGGTTCCGCCAAGCAGGCGCGTGATCGCGATACCCAGGCGGTGATGCCATTGCGCGGCAAGATTCTGAATACCTGGGAGGTGGAGTCCAACATCGCGCTCGGCTCGCAGGAAATTCACCATATTTCGGTGGCGATCGGCGTGGATCTGGGCTCTTCAGACCTGTCCGGCCTGCGTTACGGCAAGGTCTGCGTGCTGGCCGATGCCGATTCGGACGGCCTGCATATCGCGACGCTGCTGTGTGCGTTGTTCCTGCGCCACTTCCGGCCGCTGGTGGAGGCGGGCCACGTCTACATCGCGATGCCGCCGCTGTTCCGCGTGGACGTCGGCAAGCAGGTGTTCTACGCGCTGGACCATGCCGAGCGTGACGGCATTCTCGACCGGATCAAGGCCGAGAACATCCGCGGCGCGATCAGCGTGACCCGCTTCAAGGGCCTGGGCGAGATGAATCCGCTGCAGCTGCGCGAAACCACCATGGCCGCGGATACGCGGCGCCTGGTGCAGCTGACGCTGGATGAAGAACCGGCCGACCTGATGATGGACATGCTGTTGTCGAAGAAGCGCGCTTCGGATCGAAAAACCTGGCTGGAAGACAAGGGCGATCGCGCCGAAGTCGAGGTCTGAGGCGGCGTTGCTGGCTAGAATTGGCCGATTCTTTTCTTCATCCGTATCCGCCCGAACCGTGACAGGGACGGGCCGCCAAGGACTATCGTCTCGCCGTGACCACAGAAGTAACCGAAGCCGAACGCATCCCGCTGCGCGTATTCGCCGAAAAGGCCTATCTCGACTATTCGATGTACGTGGTGCTCGACCGCGCCCTGCCGCACATCGCGGACGGACTCAAGCCGGTGCAGCGCCGCATCGTCTACGCGATGAGCGAACTCGGCCTGGGGCCGAACTCCAAACCAAAGAAGTCCGCGCGCACCGTCGGTGACGTGATCGGCAAGTTCCATCCGCACGGCGATTCAGCCTGCTACGAGGCGATGGTGACGATGGCGCAACCGTTCGCCTACCGCTATCCGCTGGTGGACGGGCAGGGCAACTGGGGCTCGCCGGACGATCCCAAGTCGTTCGCGGCGATGCGCTACACCGAGGCCAAGCTGGCGCCGTACGCGCAGGCGCTGCTGTCCGAGCTAGACCTGGGCACGGTCGATTTCGCGCCGAATTTCGACGGCACGCTCAAGGAGCCGAAGCTGCTGCCGGCGCGCCTGCCGAACATCTTGGTGAACGGCACCACCGGCATCGCCGTGGGCATGGCCACCGACATTCCGCCACACAACATCCACGAGTTGCATGGCGCCTGCGCTCATCTGCTGAAGTATCCGAATGCGCGCATCGAGACGCTGTGCGAATTCGTCAAGGCGCCGGACTTTCCGTCGGGCTGCGAGATCGTGTCCCCACCCGAGGATATCCGCCGCGTTTACGAAACCGGCAACGGCCAGATTCGCGGCCGCGCGCGCTGGGAGCGCGAGGACAACAACATCGTCATCACGCACCTGCCGCATCAGGTGTCGCCGGCCAAGATTCTGGAGCAGATCGCCGACCAGATGCGCGCCAAGAAACTGCCGCTGGTCGAGGACCTGCGTGACGAGTCCGACCACGAGAACCCGATCCGTCTGGTGATTGTGCCGCGCTCGAATCGCGTGGACGCCGATCAGCTGATGGCGCACCTGTTCGCCACCACCGAACTCGAGCGCAGCTTCCGCGTCAATCTCAACATGGTCGGGCTCGATGGCCGGCCGCGCGTCAAGAACCTGCGCGACATCCTGGTGGAATGGCTGCAATTCCGCGTTGCCACGGTGACGCGGCGCCTGCAGCACCGCCTCGGCAAGGTCGAGGACCGGCTGCACATCCTTGATGGCCTGCTGATCGCCTTTCTCAATATCGACGAGGTGATTCGCATCATCCGTTTCGAGGATGAGCCCAAACAGGCGCTGATGGCGCGTTTCAGCCTGTCCGATGCTCAGGCCGAATCCATACTCGACCTGAAGTTGCGGCATCTGCAGCGTCTCGAGGAAATGAAGATCAAGGGCGAGCAGGCTGAACTCGCCGAAGAGCGCGATCGCCTGCAGGAACTGCTGGGCTCGGACGACAAGCTGCGCAAGCTGGTCGCCGACGAACTCAAGGCCGACGCCAACAAGTACGGTGACGAGCGGCGTTGTCCCATTGTCGACCGTCCTGCGGCGCAGGCGATGACGGTCACCGAGATCATGCCGAGCGAACCGGTCACCGTCATCCTGTCCAAGGCCGGCTGGATCAAGGCCGCCAAGGGACACGGCGTGGACGCGGCCGGCATGGCCTACCGCGCCGGTGACGAATTTCTGTGTTCGGCCGAGGGCCGGACCAATCAGCTGCTGATCCTGCTCGACAATCAGGGACGCAGCTATCAGATTCCTGCACACGGGTTGCCGTCCGCGCGCGGCAACGGCGAGCCGGTGTCCGGAAAGCTGGATCTCTCGGACGGCTCGCGCATCGTCGCCTTGCTGTTCGGCGACGCCGAACAGCGCTATGTACTCGGCAGCGACGCCGGCTACGGGTTTGTCGCGGTGCTCGGTGAAATGCAGACGCGCCAGCGCGCCGGCAAGGCCGTGATCAGCGTGGACGCCAAATCCAGCGTCCTGCCGCCGGCCTTGTGCACCTCGGTCGCGAGCGATCGCATGGCGGTGATCACCGCCGAGGGGCGTCTGCTGGTGTTCGCCGTGGCTGATCTGCCGGAACTCGGCAAGGGCAAGGGCAACAAGCTGATCACGCTGCGTGGCGAGGACCGCATCATCGCCAGCTGCGTGCTCGGTGAAGGCGCCAGCCTGACGCTGGAATGCGGCAAGCGCACGCTTACCCTCAAACCGGGCGACGTCGCAGCGTATCAGGGCGCGCGTGCGAGCCGTGGCAGCCATCTGCCACGTGGTTTCCAGCGCGTGGACGCGGTGTATCCGGCCACGGAGGTCTGAGTCGGCGAGCGAACCCAGGCTTGAATTCGCGGTCCAAGCCCCCAGAATTCCTCTGTCATCACCAGGCGATATCTGAACCCATGAAGCGCATACTGCTTTTCCTCGGCACCAACATTGCGGTGGTGCTGGTCCTGAGCATTGTCACCTCGGTATTGGGCGTGAACCGCTGGTTCACGGCCAATGGTCTCAACTACGAAGCCCTGCTGATTTTCTGTGCTGTGTTCGGTTTCGGCGGCGCCTTCATTTCGCTGGCGATCTCCAAGCCGATCGCGAAATGGTCGACCGGCGCCAAGCTCATCACGCAGCCACGCAATTCCGCGGAAGCCTGGTTACTGTCGACCGTGCAGCGCCAGGCGCGGCAGGCTGGCATCGGCATGCCGGAAGTGGCCGTGTTCGACTCGCCGGTGCCGAACGCATTTGCCACCGGGGCCAGCAAGAACAAGGCGCTGGTCGCCGTCAGTTCCGGACTGATGAACAGCATGACTCAGGAAGAGGTCGAGGCCGTGCTCGGCCACGAGATTTCACACGTTGCCAATGGCGACATGGTCACGCTGACCCTGATCCAGGGCGTGGTCAATACCTTCGTCATGTTTCTGGCACGCGTCGTCGGCTACTTCGTGGACCAGTTCGTATTCCGCCGCGGCTCGGACAGCCAGGGCATCGGCATGGGTTACTACCTGTGCGTGATCGTGCTGGAAATCGTGTTCGGCATTCTCGCCAGTGCGATCGTCTGCTGGTTCAGCCGTCAGCGTGAATTCCGCGCCGATGCCGGCGGCGCACATCTGGCTGGACGCCGCAAGATGGTCTCGGCCTTGCAGCGCCTGCAGAGCTTCCATGAGGCGCCGAACCAGTTGCCACAGCAGATTCAGGCGTTCGGCATCCGCGGCGGCAAGATGGCCAAGATGTTCTCCACGCACCCGCCGCTGGAAGAGCGTATCGCGCGTCTGAACCAGGCCGCAGCCTAGCAGCCTGTCGGACTCAGGATGATCGACTGCGACTTCGGCCCTGCGGCTGAAAATTCCGGGCGCCCTCGTTGAATAATTCCCGATATTCGCCTCGGTCTCCCGAAATTTTCATCTCACAGGACCAAACCCTCGCGACGACCCCCTAAGTCCGACAGGCTGCCAGGGCCCGTTGCGGGCCGGGCTTGAACGGCGATTGTTTCGCGCAAAGACACCAAGAACAACAAAGCTGCTGATGCAACACCATTTTGATGTTTTTCTTTGCGTCTTTGCGCGAAATGAGTGGCTTGTCGCAGGCGGCGCTCTAGCCTACATGCACATCCGCAGACAGCAGTACGACTTCGGGTTCCTGCACGCTGTTGCCCTGGATGAAGTTGATGCCCATTTGCCACAGTCGCGCCATCACGTTGGCGTCTTCGACATGCGAAACGATGGCCTTGACGTTGCGCTGGCGTGCCACGTCGAGCAACTCCTTGAGGCGCTTCTGTTTCGTCAGGTCGGTGAATTCCTGGGTAAAGGACGGATGGAACTTCACGAAGCGGGCCGTGACATGCCCCAGCAGTGGCGCTGAATTGGCACCGGCGCCGAAGTAATCGATCGCTAGATCGGCCTTGAGTTCCGCGAGTCCGGCACACAGCAGTTTGGCTTTGCGGATGTGGTTCTGGACGATGCCTTCGCGGACTTCGAAAACCAGTTCGTTGGCGCCCAGGGCGCGAGTTTTGGTCTGCTCATGCAACCAGTGCAGGAAGCCTTCGGCATCGCGCAGGGTGTCTTCGGACAGCCGCACGAACAGGCAGGCGCGGTCGTGGGTCTCTGCCCGTTTGGCCAGTAGGCTCAGCGAGCGCGAGGTCACCCAGCGATCGATCAGCTTCATCAGGCCGTGTTTCTCGGCATCCGGCAGGAATTCTCGCGCCAAGCGCTCCTGTCCGGTTTCGTCGATCATGCGCACGAATACGTCGAAATACTGCTGGGTATCGCCTTCCAGGCTGGCGATCGTCTGGTAGGCAAGTTTGAGTCGTCGTTCCTCGATCGCACGGCGGATGCGGCCGGCCTGGCGCTGGCTTTCCTTTTCGGCTTGTTCGCTTTCGGCCTTGGGGCCCAGCACCAGCACACGGTTGCTGCCCTGGGCCGCACTGCGTCGCGCTTCGAAGACGATTTCATCGTTGACCAGCCGCAGATCGCTGTCCTCGGCCAGCGGATACGCCACGATCGTGGTGGTGAGGTGGGCTTCGAAGCGGGCGGTCCTGAACAGCTGCGACGAGACTTCCTTGCGGATCGATTCGGCCATTGCCTCCACGTTGAGTCCCTTGCGGTTGGCAACCATCAGCGTCCATTCGGCGGCCGAGGTGCGGAACAGCTTGTCCTGGGCATGAATGAGGTCCGCGACCAGTTCGCGCAGCGTGGCAAAGACCTCGTCGGCATCGACCAGGCCCAGACGTTCCTCCAGGCGGTCGGCGTCGTCCACACGCAAGGCCATCAGGGCGGCGATGCCGGTGTTCGGCTTGCCGTTCATCGCATGGAAGGCCTTGAACAGCTGTGTGCGTGAATCCGATGGGCCTGCCGCCTCCGGCGATACGCCAGCTTCACTGCGAATCAGTATTTGGATCGGGCTGTCTGCCGATTGCTCCTCCTTCGTCACGTATGCGGTGACCTGTCGATGGGTGCCGTCGCGATGCAACAACTGCAAGTCCAGAGAATCCTCGGTCGATTTGCCCTTCTGCAGCTGACGCAGATGGGACTTGACGCGCGGTCGATCAGGCTCGGCGATCAGGTCCATCAGCGGCTGCCCGTCAAGCTCGGTCTGCGTGTCGAAACCGGTCAGTACCGCGAAGGCGGGATTGGCACTGGCGACGATACCTTCCTGAATCTGTGCGATGGCGTCCGCCGTGCCGGCCACGAGATTGCGGTGCCGCGCCTCGAAGTCGGCCAGCTGCATACGCAAACGCCGAATTTCCTGTCTGTGGCCGTGATTCTGAAGTTCGCGCAGGCAGATGCGTTCCAGATGCGTCAGCGACCGATCGTCCTGAACGCCGACGCAGTCGCGGGCGCCCAACTGAAGCGCATGCACGGTCTGCTCCCCGGGCGTTTGCTCGGCCAGCATGAGTACCGGAACGTCGGAGGCGATCTCGGCGCACAGGGCCAGCACCCCGCCAAATGGTGCATTGGGCAGGCCTTGCGCGCACAGCACCAGATCCGGTGCGGCGCGGCGCAAGGCGTCGTCGAGATCTTCCAGGTCGGTCAGCCAGGCCGCGCGGACCGGGTGACCGGCGTTGCGCAGGTGACTCTCGACGGTACGCGCGCTGTTCTGGGATGCGCTGAACACCAGGATCACTGAGCCGGAGCCGAGCGCTGAAACCTGCGTGTTCAAACGATCACCATGACAGCAATGTTTTCGCGGGCTGTCCCGGTTCTTCCTTGGCGAGTCTTGGCACTAGATACCCCGGCAGGCAGTGATGGAGTTCGCGCAGCAACGCTGCCGCCCTGTGTTCGGAGACTTCGAAATGCGTGCTGCCAGCGACTTTGTCCAGCATATGCAGATAGTAGGGGACGATGCCGCATGCCAACAAACGTTTTGATAGTGCCGCGAGCGCCGGGACACTGTCGTTGACGCCCGCCAGCAGCACGGACTGGTTCAGCAGCGTGACGCCCAGCGCGGACAGGGGGCGCAGCGCTTCGGCTACGGCCTCGTCCAGTTCGTTGGCATGATTGGCGTGCAGGACGATGATTTTGTCGAGCCGGCCGCGTGAGATCCAGTCCATGAAGGTCTGATCGATTCGCTCAGGCAGCACGATCGGCTGGCGGGTGTGCAGGCGCAAGCGCTGGACGTGCGGAATGAATTCCAGGGCTTCGGCGAATTCGGCAAGCTTGTCGTCGGACAGGCTCAGCGGATCGCCGCCGGACAGGATCACTTCCTCGATGCTCGGATCGTCCGCGATCCGTTGCAGCGTGAGCTGCCAGCGACTGCGCGAGGCGGTCGCATCGGCATACGGAAAATGCCGGCGAAAGCAGTAGCGACAGTGCACGCCGCAGGCCCCGGTGGCGACCACCAGGGCACGGCCGCGATATTTGTGGATGACGCCACCCTGGCCGAGTTTGTCGAGGTCACCCACCGGATCCCGAATGAAATCGGGATGCGCCGCATCTTCGGCGGCGCGTGGCCAGACCTGCAGCAGCAGCGGGTCTTTCGGATTGCCCTTGCGCATGCGCGCGGCGAAGCCGCGCGGCACGCGCAGCGGAAAATCGGCCACGCGCGACAACGCCAGTTCCGGCAGTTCCGGATCGAGTTCCAGAAATTCGAGCAGTGACGCCGGCTTGGAGAACGCGGCGCGTAAGGCCTGTTGCCAGAGCGGGGGATGTGGGCGCGGGGAGTTTGCAGTTATCATGCGCGCCGCATTCTGGCCGGTGCATGCCGCACCGGCAAGTAACCAATTCGGGATTTCCATGGCGAGCTACAGCACCAACGAATTCAAATCCGGCCTCAAGATCATTCTCGACAGCGACCCGTACGTCATTGTCGAGAACGAATTTGTGAAGCCGGGCAAGGGTCAGGCCTTCAGCCGGGTCAAGATCCGCAACCTCAAGAACGCCCGCGTGATCGAGCGCACCTTCAAGTCCGGCGACACGGTGGAAGCCGCGGACGTGCTCGAAACCGAGATGCAGTATCTCTACAACGATGGCGAATTCTGGCACTTCATGGATTCGGAAAGCTTCGAGCAGCTGCAGGCCGACGCCAAGGCGGTCGGCGATTCCAATATCTGGCTCAAGGAACAGGACAACTGCACCGTGTTGCTGTGGAATGGCGTGCCACTGCAGGTGTATCCGCCGAACTTCGTTGAGTTGCAGATCGTGGAGACCGACCCCGGTGTTCGCGGTGACACCTCGGGCGGCGGCGGAAAGCCGGCCAAACTGGAAACCGGCGCGGTGGTGCGCGTGCCGCTGTTCATCCAGCAGGGCGAAGTGATCAAGGTCGACACCCGCAGCGGCGAATACCTGTCGCGCGTCAGCAAGTAGCGGATCGGACGGATGTCGGGGCCGGGGACCCGGGGCCTGGGACCCGGAAACCTCTGGAGGCCTTCGGCCTCGATTGAAGGGCTCCGTCGGCGTGCAGCGCTATTCGCCGAGGTGCGGCGTTTTTTCGCCGAGCGCGGCGTCATGGAAGTCGATACGCCGGTTCTGTCGCGCTACGCCACGGTCGACCGCCACATCGAAAGCTTCGTCGCCGTTCCTTTTTCGGGACCGGGGACCCGGGCCCCGGGTCCCGAAAGCTTTCTGCAAACCTCGCCCGAGTTCGCGATGAAGCGCCTTCTGGCCGCCGGCAGCGGGCCGATCTACCAGATCGCCCCAGTGTTCCGGTGCGAGGAATCCGGCCGGCTGCACAACCCAGAATTCAGGATGCTGGAATGGTACCGGCCCGGCCTGGATCATCACGGACTGATGGACGAGGTCGAGGCGCTGTGCCGCAGCCTGGGCGTGACCGCCGCCGAGCCGTTCGAACGCCTCGGTTATCGTGAAGCCTTCGTCCGGCATGCCGGTTTCGATCCGATGCAGCCGGCGGCACAGCTTCGGCTTGACTTGGAGGGACGGGTTCCGCTGCCGGACGTCGACGACGCCCAGGCAGCGGACCCCGATTTCTGGCGCGATCTGGCGATGAGCCTGCTGGTCGGGCCTGCGTTGGGCGAACATCAGCCCTGCTTCGTTCATGGATTTCCGGCCTCGCAAGCGGCACTGTCGCGCGTGGAGGGCGGGCTTGCCCAACGCTTCGAGCTGGTGTGGCGCGGCGTGGAGCTGGCCAATGGTTTCCATGAACTCGGCGAGGCCGAGGAGCAGCAGTGCCGTTTCAAAGCCGACCGCAGTTGGCGGCGTGAACATGGCAAGCCGGTGCCGCCGTTGGACGAAGCCTTGATCGCAGCGCTGCGTCACGGCCTGCCGGATTGCGCCGGCGTGGCGCTCGGTCTGGACCGCTTGTTGATGCTGCTGTGCGGCGAGACCGAGCTGGCGCGCGTGCTGCCGTTTGAGTTTTCACGCGCCTGAGCGGCCGGCGCTTACGCGATTCTCAGTTCATGCTGTCGTTTCCGGCTCAGTCGGGCGGCGACGAACTCGTAGGCGCGGCGTATGCCCTGCTTCAGCCACTCATTGCCGAAACGTTCCGGCTCATCAACCTGAATCCACTTGGTGCAGGCCAGATAGGGCGCTGCTGACAGGCCCGCGGCTGATCGGTCAGTTCCAGAATGCGATGATCGTCCTCCTTGAACCAGACGCGTCCGGCCTAGCAGCCCGTCGGACTCAGGATGATCGACTGCGACTTCGGCCCTGCGGCTGAAAATTCCGGGCGCCCTTGTTGAATAATTCCCGATATTCGCCTCGGTCTCCCGAAATTTTCATCTCACAGGACCAAACCCTCGCGACGACCCCCTAAGTCCGACAGGCTGCTTGGGAGCGCCGAGACGCTATAGCGCGAACATCTTGCCGTCCACGCTGGCCGCCAGCGCGTCGCCCCATTTCACATCGAGCGCGGTGCCCGGCCACGCAGTACACAGCTCGTGCTATCGGGACTCGTCCACGTGCCGGCGCCGGACCGAACGCGGCTATAGAAACTTGCTGACGGTGCCGGGCAGCTTGAACCGCTTGTTGGCCACGAATTGGTTCAGCAGAGTGGTCAGCCAGGCGCGCGAACTGGAGAAGCTTTTGGGCACGATGTAGCGCTCCGTGCCCTCGGACTCGAGTTCGTAGCGTTCGATCGTGGCCGTCACCGGTTCCTTTTCACCCTTGAGCATGGCATGCAGCGTGAGCTTGCCGCTCTTGGTATCCGCAGTGCAGTCCAGCACTTCTCCGTACGCTCTGAAGCGGTCGTTGACGAAGGCCTTGAGCGACATGGCCAGCGCTCCATCCTTCATGCCGCGTGCCAGAATTCCGAACATGTTCGTGTCCTCACAGAACGTCCGACGCGAAGGCGGCAAGCCGTGAGCGTTCGCCGCGCGCCAGTGTGACATGGCCGCCGTGCGGCCAGCCACGGAAGCGGTCGACAACGTAGGTCAGGCCCGATGTGGTCTCGGACAGGTAGGGGGTGTCGATCTGCCCGAGATTGCCGAGGCAGACCATCTTGGTGCCGGGGCCGCAGCGCGTGATCATCGTCCGCATCTGCTTGGACGTGAGGTTCTGAGCCTCGTCCACGATGATGAACCGGTTCAGGAAGGTGCGGCCACGCATGAAGTTGAGGCTGCGGATCTTGATGCGCTTGGACAGCAGGTCGTTGGTGGCTGCGCGTTCCCAGTCGCCGGCCTCGCTGGTCTGAGTCAGCACCTCGAGGTTGTCCATCAGCGCGCCCATCCACGGCGTCATCTTTTCTTCCTCGGTGCCGGGCAGGAAGCCGATGTCCTCGCCGACCGGGACCGTGACACGGGTCATGATGATTTCACGGAAACGCGGTTCGTCCAGAGTCTGCGCCAGGCCGGCCGCCAGCGTCAGCAAGGTCTTGCCGGTGCCGGCGGCGCCGAGCAGGGTGACGAAATCGATTTCCGGATCCATCAGCAGGTTCAGCGCAAAGTTCTGCTCACGGTTCTTGGCGTGTATGCCCCAGACCGGCGTCTTGCCGTGGCGGAAATCGCGAATCACGCGAAGTTCACCGGTTTCGCCGTTGAGATTCTGGACCATCAGCTCCAGACCGCGGTCGGCGCTGGTTTCGCCCGGAAGATGCAGGAATTCGTTCTGCGTCCATTCGCGTGCCAGCGGACCCTTCACGCGATAGCAGGCACGGCCCAGTTCGTCCTGCCAGGACTCCATGGTTTCGCCATGCGATTGCCAGAAATCGGCCGGCAGATCGTCGTAGCCGCGATACAGCAGATCCAGATCGTCCAGCACCTGGTCGTTGTAGTAGTCCTCGCTGTGGACGCCCACGATCGCCGACTTGATGCGCAGGTTGATGTCCTTGGACACCAGCGTCAGCTTGCGCTCGGGAAACTCTTGCTGCACCGACAGGGCCGTCAGCAGGATGCTGTTGTCCGGTTTGTTGCCCGGCAGCACGTCCGGCAGCGTGAGGTCCGGCGGCCGCGTCTGGAAGAACAGGTGTCCGGTTGCCGGAGATTCCCCCTGCGTGCTGTTGGGCACGGCCGGCAGGGGCAGTCCGGTCTTGATCTCGGCATGGCCGCGGCCCCGCATCAGATCATCGAGCACCCGGCTGACCTGGCGGGCATTGCGCGAAACTTCGCTGGTGCCTTTCTTGGCGGCATCGAGCTCTTCGAGCACCACCATCGGAATGAACAGGTCGTGTTCCTCGAAGCGGAACAGGCTGCTCGGATCGTGCATCAGCACGTTCGTGTCAAGCACGAAGATACGGCTTGGCTTCATTCGGTGACCGTCGGCGGAGCCGGCCTCGCATCACGCCGGCGATTTGAAGGGAGAACGCGGATGAGATGCTTGAAAGTCAATCGGGTCAAAGGCTTTGCGCCGCCTCCAGCACTTCTGCGGCGTGGCCCTTGACCTTGACCCCACGCCACTGCCGTTTGAGTTTGCCGTCGGCGCCGAACAGGAAGGTGCTGCGATCCACCCCCATGTAGGTGCGGCCGTACATGCTTTTCTCCTTCATGACGTCGAGCGCATTGCACAACAGCTCGTCCGGGTCGGACAGCAGCGTGAACGGGAAGCCGTACTTGCTGCGGAAGTTTTCGTGGGAACGCACGCTGTCGCGCGAAACGCCGACGATCTCGACGCCGGTGCGCTGAAATTCGGGATACAGCGCAGAGAAATCCTGGCCTTCCAGGGTGCAGCCCGAGGTGTTGTCTTTCGGGTAGAAGTAGAGAGCCAGTGGCTTGCCCTTGTAGGACTTCAGGTCCACCTCGCGGCCTCCGGTGGCGGCCAGTTTGATCGCTGGAAGAGACTTGCCAATCGCGATGCTCATGCACTCCCCGTGGTGATGTCGGGCTATGGGACTGTCGTATCAGGTCTTGATGGGGTCCAGCATACCGTCTGCATTGAGATCGTCGCACAGATCCATGAAAGACTCCCGCAGTGCCTGTGGATGCTGGTTGACCGGTACGTGCACCACCATCTGCACGCTGCACATGCCGGCTCCGGTATAGGTCGAGGCGTACTTCTGGGTGGATATCTCTGAAACATCCACATCCTGCCCGTGGAAGAACTCCAGCAGATGCACCAGCAGATCCTGCTGCTGAGGTGCGATCACTTCCACCGCGTAGGGGCGAAAGTCCGGAGCCGGTTCGCGCGGCCCGCAGCGGCTGAACTGCACCAGCAGATCGAGTTTCTGGGCGATACCGGGCATCGCGGTTTCCAGCCGTCCAAGCGCCGCCCAGCTCCCCGAGATCAGCAGGCTGGCCGAAAGCCGGTCGCCAACCGAGGCGATTCGACAATCCTCGACCTCGCAGCCGCGCTCACGGATCGCCCGGAACAGCTCCAGCGCGAGCTGGGGACGCGGCGTGGCGAGCACCGACAGGGACAAAAGATTTTCGATTGGGGGCATTTCGGCGCTTCAGGCCTACCGTCGAAGTCCGAAGGACTTGGGAATGGTTGGAAGGATTTTATTTCCGCGCAGTTTAGCGGTCCCCCACCGGCGCGCAAGCCCCGGCTTGGCGAGCGTGCGGAATCGATTCGGATATACTCGCGCGTCCCAATTTTCTGGTTTTCTCCCGAGCATGATTACCGGCAGTATTGTCGCGCTCGTCACGCCGATGCAGGCGGACGGAAGCATCGACAACCCAGGCCTGCAGCAACTGGTGGAATGGCACATCGCCGAGGGTACGGATGGTATCGTCGCCGTCGGTACCACCGGTGAGTCGGCCACGCTCGACTACGAAGAGCATATCGACGTGGTGCGTCGCGTCGTCGAATACGCGGCCGGCCGTGTTCCGGTGATCGCCGGGACCGGCGCGAATTCCACTTCCGAGGCGATCGAACTGACCCGCGCCGCGCAGGGCGTCGGCGTGCAGGCCGCGCTGCTGGTCACGCCGTATTACAACAAGCCGCCGCAGGAAGGGCTTTATCGTCACTACTGCGCCGTGGCCGAGGCCGTGGACCTGCCGCTGGTGCTTTACAACGTGCCCGGCCGCACTGGATGCGACATGTTGCCGGCCACGGTCAAACGCCTGTCTGAAGTACCAAACATCGTTGGCCTGAAGGAAGCCAAGGGCGAGCTTACGCGCGTTCGCGAATTGCTGGCGCTTGGCCTGCCGCCGGAGTTTGCGCTGTATTCGGGTGATGATGCGACGGCACGCGAGTCGATACTGCTGGGTTTCCATGGCGACATTTCGGTCACTGCCAATGTTGCGCCTGGGCTGATGCAGCAGATGTGCGGTGCCGCGCTGGCCGGCGATTCGGTGCTTGCAGCGGAACTCGACAGCCGTCTTGAAGGTCTGCATCGAGACCTGTTTTGCGATCCGAACCCGATCCCGGTGAAATGGGCCCTGCGGGAAATGGGCCGAATCCCCGAAGGAATTCGCCTTCCGCTGGTGCCACTGGACGAACGGCATCGTACTGCCGTGCGACACAGCCTCGAATACGCTGGAGTGATTTGATTGATGAAACCGATGCTTCTCGCCATGGCCCTGAGCGCGCTGACGCTCACCGCCTGCTCGCAGACACGCTATTGTTCCGGCGAACAGAACTACCAGAAGGCGCGTCCGCTGCCACCGTTGCAGGCGACGCAAGGGCTGACGATTCCTGTTTCCCAGGGCGCCCTGAGCGTGCCCGAAGGTCGTGGCACCAGCGGCGGCTTTGCCGAAACCTATGTCAACGCCGAGGGCGAGTCCGAGCAACGTTGCCTGGACATGCCGCCACGTCTGGTCGGTGCCGACCCCATCGCCACGCCGATGGCGCCTCCTCCTCCGGAAGGGGGTTGAACGCAGGGCTTTTCAAGCGGCGCACATCGGCTACAATGCGCGCCCGCCGGAGAGGTGTCCGAGTGGTTTAAGGAGCACGCCTGGAAAGCGTGTATACGGTAACCCCGTATCGAGGGTTCGAATCCCTCTCTCTCCGCCATATTCACATTGCAGGCTTGCGAGGACCCTAACACCTTGAAAGGCAAGGTGGTTTTTGCGGTTCGAAAGCCTTCGTTCCGCACATATTGCAAACGCTCGGAAAACGCCAGTTTCAGCAGCGCCTGCTTGTGCTCGAAGCGACCGGAAACCCAGAGTTCATAAGGGTTTGCAAGGAAGGTCAACGCGGTTCGAAGTGCTTGCTCGAAAGGCCGTTTCGGCTGCGTGATTTGAGCGGCTTTTTCGCGCAAGACGATCTTCTCGGCATCCACCGCTTTGATGCGTTGCTCGATGGCGGCAACCGCCGTCGAAGACTCCACCTCGACGATGCGCGTCACCAGCTTGTCCGTCTCCCGGTCCAGTTCGCGCAGACGCCCGTCAAGATGCTTGCGGCGGTCCTGCTGCCAGCTCCGCCGATGCTCCCATAAGTCCTTGAACATCGCCTGTAGCGCTGTAAACATCGCCCTGGACGGCTGCAACGCTTGCACTAGCTTACCGAACTCACGCTCGATCACATCGCGGCGAATGGACTTGCTGCGGCTCTCACAGCCCTTGGTGACGCAGTAGTAGTACGGGTGGCGGGTTCCATTGCGTGCCTTGCTCCAGCACGCCGTAAGAGGCTTACCGCAGTCCCCACAGGTTACGAAACCACGAAGCGGGAATGCTTCCGCTGCGTCCTTGCGGGCCGGGGCGTACGCCCCCTCCTTCATCCGCTGTTGAATCTTCTGGAAAGTCTCGAAGCTGATGAGCGGCTCGTGTTTACCCACGCGCAAGGACACATCCCGCGCTTCGCATTCGATGTAACCGGCGTACGTCACCCGCGATAAAATGCGCTCCACATCCTGATTGCTGACTTCACCCCGGTAGTTCCGAGGAAACTCAGGGTGCTGCTCGAAGAAGCGTTTGACCTCGGCTTTCAGTTGCAGCCTGCCGGAGGCGTAGCCCTCCAAGCCTGCGGCGACAATGCTCGCCAGAGGCTCGTTGCGAACGATGATCTTTCCGCCCCCGGACGGGTCTTTGACCCACTTGTAGCCTACAGGCGGTTTGGGATTGATGTAGTAGCCGTTGAGCAGGCGGGCACGGCTGCGATGCTGCGCGACCTCGCCGATCTTCTGACGCTGATGCTGGCTCACCGTCGCCAGCAGATTTTCGACAAGCTGGGAATCCGGATCGTCGCCGAACTCGATGCTCGGCGAAAACAACTCGCCTCCCGCGCTGGCCAACGCGGCCCGCAACTCCCAATGCGCCGTAATTGAACGCGCCCAACGGCTGACATCATCAATGATGACGGCGGGACGGTCTTTACGATGTTTGCGTAGAAACGCCAGCATCTCCTGCATGCCGGGTCGGTCTGTCAGCGCACCTGATTTGCTATCGCTGAAAGTCGCCACTACGTCAAAGCCTTTGTATTTCGCATATTCAAGGCATCGCGTGGCTTGAGATTCGACGCCGCTGCCTTGTTCAGCTTGGCGCTTCGATGACACTCGGCAGTACGTGACGGCTATTCTCAGCTTGCCCTGCGTTGGAAGCTTCGGTTCCATGACAAGATTCATGACTCTTCCT